>JAYTVX010000282.1:0-7295 GCA_043743775.1 Bacteroidales bacterium
TGCCGAACAAAGAGGAGTTGGAACGATTTACAGCCCATATGGCTTCGCTACGGGCATTGCCCGATAGTTTTATCAAGGATATGATCCTGTCTATGAAGGGGAAAGATGTTTTGAATATGCTGGCCCGTTCGGTACTTGGTCTTTATATCTTGGATGATGATCCCGATAACATCACGCTACCGAACATGATTCAGCAGACGCTGAATATGATAGCTAAGTTTCCATCCATCATCGCTTACTCCTATCAGGCATTTAGCCATGCTTACCAGGGTCGTACGTTGATGATTCGTTATCCTAAGCCCGAGCTTACTGCTGCCGAGAACTTTCTCTACATGGTAAAAGGGGAATGCTCCAAGTTCACCAAGCTCGAGGCCGATCTACTCGATCTTGCATTGGTGCTTCATGCTGAGCACGGGGGTGGTAACAACTCAACATTCACCATTCGGGTTACCAGCTCCAGTGAAACTGACATCTATTCTGCGGTAACATCGGCTATCGCTTCGTTAAAGGGGCCACTACACGGAGGGGCAAACCTTAAGGTTCTGGATATGATGGACGATTTAAAAACCAACGTCACCAACTGGAAGGATAAAGCGGAAGTTGAAGCTTACCTTTTGAAAATACTGAATAAGCAAGCTTTCGATAAAACTGGCAAAATTTACGGGATTGGTCATGCGGTGTACACGATCTCCGATCCAAGAGCTGCTCTTCTAAAAGAAAAAGCAAGGGAGCTGGCCATTGAGAAGAATAGACTTGAAGAATTCCTTCTTTACGAAATGGTTGAGAAGTTGACACCAACGGTGTTTAAGATATTCAAGGGTGAGCAGAACGAAAAGGTGGTATGTATTAACGTTGATTTCTATTCCGGTTTTGTATATTCGTGCATTGGTATACCCAAGGAGCTTTTCACACCTCTTTTTGCCATGGCAAGAATAGCGGGATGGTGTACCCATCGAATCGAAGAGCTGACCTTTTCAGCAAAGCGGATTATACGACCTGCTTTTAAGAATGTATACCCCAAGCAGGAGTACATTCCCATCGACGATCGACATGAGCATATCTAACGAGTGTTCTTCACATGAATCGTTAATTGCGCACGATAATTTATTGTAAATCTAAAAGGAGAATTTGAGAATGGAATGATGGAATCGAGCCTGAGAGCTCAACGAAGTTACGATTGGAGTTGTTTCACATATTATTTTCTTCCATCATTCCAGTTTTCCATCATTCCATGCGTACAAAATGAATTAATTAAAGTGATTAAAATCAATTAACCTAGACTATTTCTTTCAAACATAATCCGCATTACTATGAAGCATTTTATCGACAAACGTCTTGAAAAAGCATACGATTTACTCCTCGAGGGGAATCTTGAGGAATCAGCTAAACTTTTTGAGGAGAATCTGATAGATCAACCCGATAGCATTCATCTGATGATGGAGCTGGCGAATATCTACTACATCCTGGGTGAAATGTCTAAATCGATTGCCGAATACGAAAAGGTACTTAAGATTAAGCCTAAAAGCGCCTACGTAATGTACAGGATGGGAGTTGCATTATATCGATCAACCCATTTTACCGAAGCGACCAATGTTTTCAATAGGATCATTGTATCGGGCAAACATCTTCCGATGACATACCTTTGGTTGGGTTTAAGCTACTATCACCTCGGCAAAGAGGAGAAGAGCATTGAGGCATACCGAAAACTGCTCACCCACTGCCCCGAAACCGTTATGGCAAACTACTACATGGGGGTTGCACTAAAGTCGGCAGGTCAATATGACGAGGCAATCGTCCATTTCGAGAAGCTCTTGAGCAGCTGCGACACCTGCGATCAGCATGTTTCAGCGCTTTACCATTTAGGACGAACTTACATGAAAAACTTCAACTACGAGAAGGCCAAGATTCAGTTCAAGAAAGCCATTGAGCTCGATCCTGATAATAAGAACGCCTCGGAGATGTACGATTTTCTGATGGATGCTTAAACAGGCACAAAAGACAATAAGAAGGTTGGATATTACGTCCAACCTTTTTTATTGAAATCAAATAGGTCAATCCTAATTGGTGCTTATAAACTTTTGTACTTTCTTAACTTATAAACTTATCGACTTTTCAACTTATTAACTTACCTACTTTTCTACTTATTAACTTGTTAACCTTTCTACTTGTTAACTTTTCTACTTATAACCTTTTGAACGAATCAACCAACATACTCATCAATTTCTTAACTTTTCACTTTACTTATTCATTGATTTTTACTATTTTAGCATAAAAAGAGGCTATGCAAACCATTCTCGTTGAAAAAATTTTTCATCGCGATGAAAATAGGTTATTGCTACGTTTCCAGAGAGATCAGCAGCTAATCGAATTGATTAGAACGCTTCCCGACTGCAAGTGGAGCCATACAAATGCAGCGTGGCATGTCCCCGACACACCTGAGTGCAAGGTTGAAATGGTGAAGCTTACTGGGAAAGGCGTAACAATTCGTTGGATCGATCAAATAAAAGTTAACTCCAGCGGATCTTCACCAAAGAGCATTGATGAGCTGAATAGCCTAATTGTCAGTTCGACCTCAAAGGAGAAAGAACCTCCTGTAAATTTCAGGGAAACGAAAATTACAAAGGCCATCACACCTGAAATGGGTACAATTGATGAGATAACACAATTCAAACGTTATCTCACCCAGCGAAGGTATAGCCCAAGCACTATCAGGGTTTACTGCGAGGGATTAAAAATCTTCCTGCAATTTACAGCCATGCCAATACTCGAAATAACCAACAAGGATTTAGAACGATTCAACCATGACTATGTAATTAAAAATCGATACTCCTTATCGTTTCAGAACCAGATAATCAATGCCGTCAAGCTCTTTTTCAGCTGCATCTACAACACCAAGTTCGACGTTGATGCCGTTGAGCGGCCACGGCGCGAGCATAAGCTCCCCAACGTGCTTAGCAAGGATGAGGTAAAGCGGATCATCACATCGCTAACCAATATCAAGCACAGGACCATGTTAAGCCTAATTTACGCATGCGGATTACGCCGCAGCGAGCTGCTCCACCTCAAACCTCAGGATGTTGATAGCAAAAGGGGAGTATTAATCATACGACAGGCCAAAGGGTATAAGGATAGGATTGCTCCGCTATCAGAAAGGACCATTGAGATGTTAAGGGATTACTATAAGATGTACAAACCCAATGAATGGTTATTCGAGGGGCAAACAAAAGGGGAGCGCTACAGCGAGGAGAGTTTACAGAAAATATTAAAGGTAGCAACGAGTAAAGCGAAGGTAAACAAACCGGTGACTCTGCACTGGCTAAGGCACAGCTACGCCACCCACTTACTCGAATCGGGCACCGATCTGCGTTACATTCAGGAATTGCTAGGGCACAAGAGCAGCAAAACAACTGAGATATATACCCACGTAAGCACCCAAAGCATCCAAAAGATCAGAAGCCCATTTGATGATCTATAAAAAACGATTATCTTTGAGAATAACCCTTACCTAAAGGTACTGTTATACTCCTAAAAAGGATGCGTAACAGTACCTTTAGTAAACATATAAACAAGTTACCTGCAAGGCTATTGAAGATTGCGAAAATCATAACTTTAGAGAGAAACTGACAGCAAGACAATTTTCGGCAAAGCCGTTTTGCCACTCTTCGCAAAATTAAAAGAGCTGCAAAGCCACCTCACAACCCAACACTTTTTGCAGCACATTTAATTTTGCCCCACCGCTGCTGCCAGATAGTGACTGTTGATAATTTAATATTTAAACCACCTATCAATTCGTATTTTTTTTACGAACTTGCAACCAATATGACAAAGAAATATTCGGACATAAAAGATAAACTCAAAATTGAGGTAGTCAAGACGACAGACAACGACTTGGCTCACTTAACTCATTATTTTCAGAACCACAAAAATGGAGTTTCGCAATACTTTAAATCGACTGCAACAAGTTATTTGGCAGACCTTCACGAAGAATTGAAAATTTTACAGGAACCCGATTTTCAGTATTATTTACCTATCCAGTGGGATATTCCATTTCCACCACAAGCAAATCCTAAATTTACTTTTATTGACTTATTTGCAGGCATTGGTGGTATAAGACTTGCATACCAAAATCTTGGTGGAAAATGCGTTTATACTAGTGAGTGGGATACATACTCAAAGAAAACTTATGAAGCCAACTTTGGTGAAGTTCCATTTGGCGATATCACAAAAATTTCAGAAAAAGATATACCCGACCATGATATTTTACTTGGAGGGTTTCCATGTCAACCTTTCTCAATTGCAGGAGTTTCAAAGAAAAATGCTTTAGGAAGAGCCCACGGCTTTTTAGACGAAACTCAAGGAACATTGTTTTTTGATGTAGCAAGAATCATTAAACATAAAAAGCCTTCGGCTTTTATGTTAGAGAATGTCAAGAATCTAGTTTCTCATGACAAGGGAAAAACTTTCAAAGTAATTACCGAAACACTAAAAGAATTAGGCTACTCAATACATTGTCAGATTTTGGACGGGAAGTATTTTGTTCCCCAGCATAGGGAACGAATTCTCATTGTAGGATTTAGAAATTCAATCTTCAAGGGCAAAGAAACTTTTCAGTTTCCCAAAATGGGCTTGACCAAATACGCCATCAAAGACATTTTAGAACCAGAAGTAGATAAGAAATATACTCTGTCTGACCGCCTTTGGAATTACTTACAAGAATATTCAAAGAAACATAAAGCAAAAGGAAACGGTTTTGGTTTTGGAATGACAGATTTAAATGGAATATCAAGAACAATGAGTGCTAGGTATTACAAAGACGGTGCAGAAATCTTAATCCCACAAGAGGGTAAGAATCCTAGACGTTTAACACCAAGAGAATGTGCAAGACTTCAAGGTTTTCCAGATTCATTCTTAATTCCTGTTTCAGACAATCAGGCATATAAACAGTTTGGCAATTCAGTTGTAACACCATTGATACAAGCAGTAGGAAAAAATATTGTAAAAGAACTATTAAAAATCAATGAATCTAAAAAATCTCAAGTCGCTGTTCACGGACAATGAATGTAGCAAAATCTACATCAAGAAACTTTCACCAAATGACAACTCAAAGAATCAAGTTTATTTAGGTGGAAGTTTTGAAATTTTAAATATCCTACCTATCTCTGAAATTAAAACCGAAGAAGCGGGAGACTGGAACAAAGAAAGATTTAAAGCAACTATAAAATTTTCTTGGATAGGAGAAGATGGTGGTTTATATCCTGCTCCAAATTCGCAACTCATACTCTATCCTAAATATCCTGAAGTGAGATTTTCAGGGTTTCTTGCAAAATGCGAGAACCCACCATCTGAATTAATGACACAGCGTCTTGCAGATAGACTTTTATTCTTTTCAGTTGCAAAAAATGGAACAGTTTTAGGTTTCGTTACAGCACCAAATTCAGAACTTGCGCAAGAGTTTGAAAAAGTAAAAACACTTTCAGAACACGGAGTTTTCAAAGTACTTGAATTGCCTCAAGTGGCAAACAACAGAGCGAAATTATTAACTGAATTGCTTCGTATTTATCAATTAGGCTGGATAAAATCAAAACGCCTTGATGGGCATGGAAACCTTTTACCCTGCGAAGCACCTAATTGCGGTGGCTATACTTTAGAGGCTGAATTAGGCATTACACCTAATGGATATTCAGAACCTGATTACTTAGGTTGGGAAATTAAACAGTTTGGTGTGACAAACTTTGCAAAAATAAATTCTGCAATTATCACTTTAATGACACCTGAACCAACAGATGGAGTTTATAAAACTGAGGGTGCAGAAGCATTCATTAGAAAATATGGTTACGCAGACAAAACTGGCAGAGAAAATAGAATGAATTTTGGAGGTGTTCATAAAACTGGCATTAGACATCAACTGACGAATTTAGAAATGCAGCTTATAGGTTTTGACATAGAAAGCGGAAAAATCAGAAACACAAATGGACGAATAGCTTTATTAGATACGAACGAAAATGAAGCTGCATCATGGAGTTTTTCATCTATGCTTTTACATTGGAATAGAAAGCATAACCAAGCCTGTTATGTTCCATCACTTTCAGAAACAGAAAGCGAAAGAAAGTATAAATATGGCAACAATATAATCCTTGGAACAGGCACAGACTTTCAACTTTTCCTTGGTCAAATGGCAAACGGAAACATTTATTACGACCCAGGAATAAAAATGGAAAATGTTTCAACAAAACCAAAAATAAAGAAACGAAGCCAGTTTCGAATTAAAGTACAGAATTTACCGAACCTTTACAAAACGAATGAAATCGTTGATATTGCTTCGTAAATTGCCAGCGCATTTGCAGGCACATTTGCTTTTTGCAGCCGCACAGTCCTCTTAAAAAAAAGCAAAAGAGCCTGCAAGTCAACGCACACAGATATTACTAACTCGAAAGACATTCGACCAAATAAAAGCCCAGCAGGTAACAGCCGCTAAACCCAAACAGGGCAGATTTGCAGATAAGAAAGTAATTCCTAACTTAGCAATACCGTTAACGAGGGATAGGGAAACGGTTTTTAACTCCCTGTCTGCGCTTAGCGGCAAACCGTTACCATGCATTTTATGAAAAAACTGACAGAAATGTTGACTTTTGCAATAAATGTACGTATATTTGTACAATTTAAAGTACTATAATTATGCTAACGACATCCATTTCTGATTTTAGAAGAGACATTAAACGTTACTTTGATAGGGTGACTGATGACTTTGAAACCCTAATCATTAATCGTGGAAAAGACACTGGAGTAGTTGTTATGTCTTTGGACGAATACAACTCATTATGCGCGACAAATCATGAATTATCCTCTAAGACTAATGAAAGAAGGCTCGATGAGGCAATTAAGAAATTGTCTAAAGGGTCATCCTTTCCTAAAGAATTAGTAGAAGAATGAAATACATATTTGTTGACGAATCCTGGGAAGACTATTTATACTGGCAATCGACTGACAAAAAGATGCTTGCCAAGGTAAATGCCTTGCTGAAAGAAATATCCAGAAACCCTTTCTCTGGAATAGGGAAACCTGAACCTTTGAAATTCAAGTATAAAGGATATTGGTCAAGAAGAATTGATGGAGAGCATAGACTAATTTACAAAGTGCAAGGTGACGAAATACTCATCGCCAAATGCAGATTTCACTACGACTAAAAAACGCATGGTAACAGCTGCTAAATTTCAGCTTGGGCTGATGTCCAGATAGGCAAAATTGCCTATCTTAGTTTTTTTATTAACGACGGATAGTTGTGCTGCCGCCAACTC
>JAYTVX010000283.1:0-7799 GCA_043743775.1 Bacteroidales bacterium
TTTACATATTTCTTCAACCTTTTCATCTTCGAGACCAAGGATTGCCGCCATGGTAGACGGCTCTTTCTCGCAGGCTTTCTGCATTGCTTTTGCACGAGCCGATACAAGTTTTAAACCATCCTCAAAGTTAAGGGCTCCAGCAGCAACTAAAGCAGAGAACTCGCCTAGTGAGTGACCTGCAACCATTTCAGGTTTAAAATCAGGGCCTAATACCTTTGCAAGAATAACGGAATGTAAAAAGATAGCGGGTTGAGTTACTTTAGTCTGCTTGAGATCCTCATCGGTTCCGGAGAACATTAAATCAGTAATCCTGAATCCGAGAATTTCGTTAGCTTTTTCAAACATCTCCTTGGCTAAGGGTGAATTATCGTATAGATCTTTGCCCATACCTACAAACTGTGCACCTTGACCGGGGAATACGTATGCTTTCATCCGAATTTTATTTACGTTAGGTTAATAATAAATTCACATAATAAACTTGGCAAAAATATAAAAAACATTGCAGCTGATGCTGTCCAAGGCTAAAAAGTAGTAAAAGGATGCAGTTAGTAGGAGAAAATCTTTATTGTATTACTCTAGGATTAGTTCTCGCACAGGCATATTGACTAGTATTTTTTTTTCTTCAACGATATCCACTTTACCATCAATGGAAACATTTATTGAAGCTTCTATGACGGAATCATCAAAAAGCAGGATTGTTTTGATTTGAAAGGATTCCTTGTCTTTTTTAATTCTAGCCGTTTTTATGGATGATTCTAGTAATTGATATTGTTCTTTTGTAGGTTCTGAGCTGAAATTAACTTCATCGATTGAACTTATTAGCCTGTAAGAATTATCATTTTTTAGAGTATTCCCCAGTACAAGCATTGCATACTGGTAAACATTTTTGATTGTTAAAACGAGAGGCGAGATGATCGCCGCTTCTAGAAAAGGGTTTTGCGTACCATTAAGTATTATTGTATGTGTTCCGTTATCGAGTAAACGCATCTCAAGATAGGGGGTGAAACTTAAGTCAATAAACGAGTAGAGCTTAAAATCGGTATAAAAAGGGAGTGGGGTAATTGAGTAAACCGAATCATTTGGAGTTACTAGGTCTCTAGAGTTATTCTTATTTATAAATTCAGCAAGTCTTATGAGGGTCGAATCTTGTTTTTTACCTTTTAAAAACCATTTCATAGCAAATAGTATTTGAAGAGATTAAAACTAAGACCAGAAAGGGTTAATCATACCCCTTTCTTTTAATAAGTTATATATATTCAGTCCGAGGTAAGTTACAATAAAATTAATACCCGAAACAATACTTGCAAAAATAAATAGCGCACCATAGGTGCCAACCCATTTGTTAATCACTGAGGCATAACTTTCCATCTTAACGTAATGCCACCAGTTGCCAAAATGGTGGCTAATTCCAGTTGCTTCTAATCCAAGTATTATAACGTTTATGACCAGAAAAAATAGCACGAGGCTAAGTATTCCTCTCCAGGCCCCATTTATATCTGGTGGACTCAACTCCATATGAGAGGATATGCACATTGCGAGATATAGAAAAATCCAAAATTTATAGCTCAAAAAGTTGTTTTTGTTGAACAAGGTTTCAAGGGTATTTCGTGTTGTTTCCCAAAGTGAACTTAGAGTTCCTGTAAACTCACCATGAATACCTTTAATCAACACTTTGCTTTGGGCTTCGATTGAAGAGAAAACGTCGTGCGTATTGGGTACTAAATAGCGTAGCAGAGCTAACAGAACGAATGTCCCAAAAATAATAGGGCCTATTCCGATAAAGAAATTTCCTATTTTCTGATAATTGCTTTGTGGATCGAAAGAGTGATTAACATATCCAAGTGTTCCATCCTCGGAGTTTGGGGAGTACAGTTTTATCTCAGTAATTTTATGCCTAAAAAGCAGGCAAAAAAGGGCATGGCCAAGTTCATGTACAGGAGTTCCAATCCAACCCGTAACAAATATATCCAACGTTGATCCTGTTGTTTTTACGTAGGTGGTGCGTGTAAAACGGGCAAGTAGGTATAAGATGAATCCAAATAAGAAGAGCAATCCAAGCAACCAGACAAGTTGACTGAACGTAGTAAATACAACCAATTTAAGAAACTCAAGAAAACCGTTTAAACTATTCATAAAGGCTTTTTAATGAAGTGAACAATTTAGATTTATTTCCAGCCCGATAAAAGGCTTGTTAATTACTTTAGCAAGGTTTGTTAATAACTTTAAATCAGTCAGATTTTCATTTTATTAAACAATATTATTAGTCGAATTCCAGCCTATCGGTAGGCATGAATCCCGAGCGTAACCGGGAGGTCTTTGGGTTTATTTTTCTCGCTTAATAAGGCGATAAAATAATATTATTTATTTCCATCGAACGCTTATTGCGAGGTAGTTCATTGTAAACGATGAAATTTAAAGGGTTCGAAACAAAGGATATGGATCATCAATTTTGACCAAACCCCATAATTGTGACATTAAAGAAATTCGTTGAGTAGTTGATTGTTTTATATTTGATATAAATTTGGAATAGCCGAATTGATTAAATATTATGAATAAGTATTAATGCTAATAACATGATTATGAAAAAATTACTAATTGTCTCATTGATGTTGATATCTTCAGGGGCAGCCAACGCCCAACTCTTTAAAGTTTTCGGACACGACGTAGGTTTTATTTATGTTGGGCCAAAGGTTGGAACGACCTATTCAACGATATCGAATTTTTCTGATATGTCGGGGAATGATACTCAATATCGTATGGGTTATCAGGTAGGTGGTGTTGGTGAATTTGTGTTTACTGAAAAAATCTCTTTCCAAACGGAAGTTTTATTTTACTCAAGGGGTACAAAAATGGATGCCGCCGATAGTAGGATAAAAATGAATTATGTAGGAATTCCACTATTAGCAAAATACTCATTCAAAGCGTTAGGACTTACAAAACTATATGCAATAGGTGGAACCTTCACTGATGTTAGAACGAAAGGGGTGGAGGAATATTATGGTGCTGCAGCAGCAAATGGTACAGTCGATTTACCTTCAGGATTTAAAAAATATGACTGGGGGTTTAGCTTTGGTGCAGGTGCAGAATATCCGACTGAAAAAGGAATTTGGGGATTAGATTTTAGATACAATTTAGGGATGACCGACTTAACTAATTTTACTGGTGAAACAATTAAAAATAGGAGTCGTTCCTTTGGATTATCGCTCACTTATAAGTATGATTTAACAAAGCTTATACCTAAGAATAGAAAAAAGGATAACTCCGAAAGTACTGCACCAACCAAATAGTAATTAAGAGTAAGCCAGAAAGTCCCTAAACAACAAAGGCTGTTTCGGAGGAAACAGCCTTTGTTGTTTAGGGACTCAATTATTAATTAAAGTGCTTGAGCAATATCTTGCATCTCCTCCGACTTATCTTTCCCTAAATACCGATCAATAAGCATATGCATCCAATAGATTGCCGGAGTAAAAAGTATCGCAAGTACTATTTTATAAATATATTGAATTAGACCTACAGAGACAACCTGAACAAAAGACCAGTTTCCAAGCAAATAAAACGCAATAAATAGAATTAAAAAGCTATCAACGAGCTGTGAAACCACTGTTGAGCCAGTTGCTCTTAGCCAAAGATGTTTATGTTGTGTTAACTTTCGAAGATATTTAAATACGTAAGCATCAACCAGCTGCCCGACCAGAAAAGCTATAATCGAACCAATAATTATTCCCATCCCCTGTCTAAAAATAGCGTTGTAGGCATAGTTGATATTAAAGGGATGGCCATCGGGATCTACCGCATTATTCTGTAACCAGAAGTCGGCAGGAGGTGTTCGCATAGCCAAATAGATGAGAATGAACGCATATCCGATCATTCCTGCTCCGATGTAGCTGATACGCTTCACCCCGCTAGTTCCAAAATATTCATTAATTATATCTGATAGAATAAAAACAATAGGCCAAATAATAACACCTACGCTCATGTTTAAGCTAAGGCTTGTTCCACCAATAAAGGGGAGAGCCATCGAGGATAAGCCGAAAATCTTTTCGAATGATAAAATCTTTGCACCAATAACCTCTGCTATAAGAGCGTTTGTAAGGAAAAGTGTGGAAAGGATTATAAAAAGATTTTGTTTCTTATTGGAGTTAATATGGTTACTATCCATCAATTTTACTTTTTATCAAGTGATAACCAAAGATATTAAAATATTTAGAACGGTCAATATTTAATTTAAAGCACATTTTAAAAATATGGCATAAGGCTTAAATGTGTCGTAGAAAATGAGGAATCAATATTTTATATATTTAAAAATTCATTTATTGATAAAAAAGATTCTATTATGAGCATTAAACGTAATAAAAATTCATTTTTGCTGCTATATGAATTTTTTTAAGAAAAAAAATCCAAATTGCTGTTGAGTTCGACCCAATCAATAATAAAATGAGTTAAGTATTTCAATTCTTGGTGTTCCCAGATGTGATTTTTTACACTTTTAGTGTTTGTCTTCTACTTAAATTAATTATATCTTTATACACTAAGAAAAATATTTTTCATTAATAGTGCAAGATGAGAATTAACGAAGCGCTTAATATAAGGCGTGATGAGATACTACCAGTATCTCTATTTATTTTCCAATCGGTTTTTTTAGGTACATTTCTTGGCGCGTTTGATGTTGGAGCAAACACGCTGTTTTTAAAAGCATTTGACTCTTCGATGATTTCAAAAGCCTTTGCGGTATCGGGTTTAATCGGCATAGGACTTACCTCATTATACACATATTTTCAGGGTCGGATCATATTCTCTCGTCTTTCGGTATTCAATCTTTTAGCTGTCTTTTTAATTACTTTTCTTTTGGGGTTTGGCTACTATTTTACCGATTCAAAATGGTTAGCTTTTGGGCTATTTGTAATGATGGGACCCTTGAATATCGTTGCTTTAGTTGGATTCTGGGGCACAGTGAGCCGTATTTTTGATTTACGCCAAGGGAAGAGAATATTTGGGATTATCGATGCAGGACAGGTCATCGGGGTAATTCTTAGCAGTTGGGCTGTTCCGTTTCTTGTGGCTAGTGGTTTTAAAACACATAACCTTTTATATATAAGTGCTGTAAGTATCTTTATATCATTTATAATTCAAATTTTTATCAGCTCCTTATTCCCGGGTCAGCTTAAAGGTAAAGTTACCCAGGAACAGAAAGAAAGTCGTTTTTTCGATACGATGAAGATACCATATGTTAGGACAATGGCCATTTTTGTAATCCTATCGATGCTAGTCGCCTTTTTTGTTCACTACCTATTCCTTGCTGTTGCCAAAACCCGATTCGAGAACACCGAAGAGCTAGCAAAATTCTTAGGTGCTCTGATGGGTACGCTCACCTTTGTTAGTATTTTGATCAAGAGTTTTGTTTACGGAACATTAATGAAGAACTACGGTTTAAAGGTGACCCTGCTGATTTCTCCAGCAATTATGGCCATTTTAACCGTAAGTGCTGCATTAATCGGATCTTTTTTTGGGTATACACTAGAATCAGCTTCCTTCACATTCTTTTTCCTGCTCATATCCCTCAGTAAGTTGTTCCAACAAGCGTTGAAGAATTCGGTGGAGAGTCCTTCATTAAAAATGATATATCAATCCCTAGATCCATCGATTCGATATGATGTTCAGGCTAGAGTTGACGGTACGGTTAATGAAACAGCGGCGTTGTTCTCGGGAATACTCCTTACCATATTCAGTTTAATCTCTTTTTTTACATTAATTCACTACACCTACGTTCTATTTCTGATTATTATCCTTTGGGCAGCAATTACCGTTTATCTCTATAAGGGTTATAGAAAAACGCTTCAATTAACTCTTTTAAGAACAGTTCGTCGCGAGAGTAAATCGAAGAAAACCAACACTATCATACCCAAGGTTAGCATTGAAATTATTACCGAACAGCTATCGATCATCGAGAAGAGTAAGCCATGGAATCTTGTCGCTTATATTAAAGATAAACTTTTTGAGACGGATAGCTCAAAATTTCCAGTTCTGCTTGATAAAATCAAGGATTTAGGGAATATAACCTTAATTAGCCATCTGAATAAGCTTAAAGCGCGAGTAAACCAAGAGTCGGTTCTTAAATCGATTGATGAGACTATAGATATCTTGAATCAGATTAAAACCGATTCCGAGGATTTAGGTAAGATAAAGGAGTTGCTCAGCTCTAAAAATTTTGAGGATCGAATTTATGCCGCAAATCTTATTGGAGCATCTTCAGATCTCGAAATAAAGAATAATCTTACATTCTTGATGCGTGACCTTGTACCTGCAGTTAAAAAGCAAGCCATATGGGCAGCCCGGGGATCAAAATCAAAGGAGATTATCAGTTTTCTTATCGATTTCCTCGATAAAGATCAATACGCACCGTTGGCGCATGCATCTTTAATTGGGTCAGGAGAAACAGGCATTGAGATGTTAGACCTCGCGTATAATAAAACAAGTGTATCGGACAAATTCAAGGAGAGAGTATTAAGGGTTATACCCGAAACGGGTAGCTTAATTGCTCCTTCAGTGTTATTCAATAAACTTTCGGTAAAATCCCATTTTAGTTCGATAATACTCGAGGGTCTTTTGCGAATCGACTTTGTTGCCGAAGAAAAGGATAGAATGACTCTCAATAAGAAATTGATTGAACAGGCAGCTGTTTGTGCGTGGAATATAAACGCATTCTATTATTGTCCTCACGAGTCGAAAATACCATATTTGAAGGATGAACTGGAGAGAGAGTTTCATAGGAGCATTCACCATCTTTTTGATTTATTAAAACTAGGTTACGATAAGAATTCCATTGAGGCGGTATTGGAAAATCTTGAAGCAGGTACGGGCCAGAGTATTTCTTTTGCGGTTGAACTTGTGGATACCTTTGTGGAGGAGGACATAAAACCGTACATCGTACCATTGTTAGAGGATAATAGTATTTCAAATAAAATTTGGGCACTACAGAATTACTTCCCATTACGCGAATTCGATACTGAAGGGCTTATAAAAGCGGTTATTAATCGAGATAATAACTTAATTGGGAAACAAGCCAAGATATACGCACTAAACGCATTTCAGCATATTGATAATTTTAGTGTCAGTACTGATTTAGTAGCTCAAATGTTTACAACCGACAAAATTCTTCGACAGATTTCAGCACAGTTAATTGAGGGTATTGACAAGTCTCAATATTTGAACGCAAAAAAACGTTTAAACGATAAGCTAAGGGTTGAACTCGATAAACAGCTGAGTATTATTCAATCAACCGGGTTATCAGCTACAGATCGAATTAACTTCTTCAAAACATGTTTTAAAGGATCTGCTGAGGAGAGAGATATACTATTTATGCTATATCAATCCACCGCTATTAAAGTCAATCAAACGAATCTACTTAACCTCGACCTATTTAAAGACAAGGCGTACATCATGTTTGTGGAGTCTGGTGGAGCATATCTTTTCAATGAGGAAGAACAGGTGATGACTTTTGATGTTGGCGATACTATTAATACATACAATCGGAACAAACAACCCTGGCGTTTAATTACACAGGACAATACCATTATCCATTTTGTCGAATACGATAAAGTGATAAGTAGTATTTATGATAACGATTATATGGTGAGATATATTGAAACGCAAATTATTAACAACTAAATATAGATATTAAGCTCTTTAATTATGAAGCAAACAACTGTTTTTAGGCAGCTAATCTATAACATTGTTTTCCCTGTAGTCATCGCTTTGATCGTACTTGGGGTTATTAACTTTCGCAATACAAGGCTGATTTT
>JAYTVX010000284.1:0-4265 GCA_043743775.1 Bacteroidales bacterium
AGAAAAGTTTATAGTATTGCTGATTCCCGAATGATTTTCCAGTTTCAACCTGTTTATTTGAGGTATAATTGATGTAATAATCAACCAATTTTTTTTGGAGTATAGGATCGATAAAGATATCGCCGCCCATTTCGGTGGAAACGAACAGCTTTCCATCCGCTCTTATACCTGATATACTTGATGAGTAAACATCCTTGCTTTTTTCAAAAACATGAATTTCGTGCGAGGTTTCCTTGAGTCTTTCAAGAATTCCGATAGCAGCAGCCCCAAATCCAATCACAGCAATTTTCATAGCATGTAGAATAAGATATTTCCAAATATCGAAAACAAAAACCGATACTGCAAGAGAGTTTATATCTTAAGAGAAGAAAAATGATTGGAATGCTTTAGCAGTAATATTTTCGTTTCAAAATTAATTCCTTCCGAAAAGATGCCTGACCAGCTCTTCAACTTTGGATATTTGCACAAGGGTTATACCGTCAATTCTCAGATCTAATCCTTTACTGTACTTGGAGACGAACATTTTTTGCATCCCAAGTTTCTTTGCTTCGCCAACCCTTTGCTCGAGGCGGTTAACTGGTCTAATTTCTCCAGAAAGGCCAACTTCAGCTGCAAAGCAGGTGGTGCTTGGAATCGGAGAATCAAATGTTGATGATAAGATTGAAGCGATTACCGCGAGGTCAATGGCCGGATCGATAACTTTAATACCGCCAGCAATATTTAGAAAAACGTCCTTTGTCGCCAGTTTAAAACCAGCCCTTTTTTCGAGAACGGCCAAAAGCATGTTCAATCTACGGGTATCGAATCCGGTTGTTGATCGTTGAGGCGTCCCGTATGCAGCGGAGCTTACAAGTGCCTGTATTTCAATAAGGAATGGTCTAGCGCCATCAATTGCTGCCGAAATAGCGATTCCGCTTAGGGCCTCATCACGATGGGAGAGTAAAATCTCCGATGGATTTGTAACTTCAACCAAACCGCTGCTTTGCATTTCAAAAATACCCAGTTCGGAGGTGGAGCCAAAGCGGTTTTTGGCTGATCGAAGAATTCGGTAAATAAAATTACTATCCCCCTCAAACTGCAAAACCACATCAACAATATGCTCCAAAACCTTTGGCCCGGCAATGCCACCATCCTTGGTTATATGCCCTATAAGAATGATCGGAGTTCCGGTCGTTTTCGAGTATCTTAACAACGCTACAGTGGATTCCCTAACCTGCGAAACGCTACCGGGTGAGGATTCAATGGTATCGGAGTAGAGTGTTTGTATTGAGTCAATAACAATGAGATCCGGTTTTACATTCTCCGCTTGGGTAAGAATATTCTCAAGTAGCGTTTCATTAAGAATGAGGCACTCCTGATTATCGGGATTTACCCTATCGGCTCTAAGCTTAACCTGACGTGCGCTCTCCTCCCCAGAGATGTATAAAACTTTCAGATGTTTTAATCCTAAAGCCAGCTGAAGCGCCAATGTCGATTTCCCAATTCCAGGCTCTCCCGCAAGTAATATTAATGATCCCGTAACAATACCGCCCCCTAGAATACGATTAACCTCACCAATTCCAGTATCAAGTCTTTTCTCGTTATTTGATTCAATTTCCTTAAGTGCCTTGGGTGTTGCATTGCGTGACACATCGACTAGGCCAGGCCGTTTAGTATCCTTGCTTATTCTTTCCTCAACGTATGTATTCCACTCACTGCACGAAGGACAACGACCAATCCATTTAACCGATTCTGCGCCACAATTCTGGCAAACATACGTGCTCCGGGTTTTAGCCATACTATGGGTTATTCTGAGTTTTTAAGAGGGAATAGGTGTTTTAGGCTTCTTTTTTAGGAATAAAATAGCCATTGAGAGAACCCCTAGAATTATAAGAATAATTGTTTGTGATTCGTGAGCTATGGTTGCGAATACAAGACCATCTTCACGAGAAATTCCATAAATACCCAATCCCATTGCGGTCATTATGTGAAAGGCTCCAAATCCACCTTGTACTGGAACAACCATTCCAAAGGAGCCAACAACCATAATGAAAAGGCCATCAATAATGGTAAGCCCGCTCGTAGACTTGGTTGAAAATAGGAGGAGCCAGGTCATCAATAGGTACATTCCCCATAGTAAAAAGGAGTAAATTATAAATAATCCCCTTTTTTTCATTCTGGTTACAGATTTTAAGCCATCAATAATTCCGTAATACATGCTTTTTACGCGGGATTTAATCTTGTGACCAAAGAAATTTTTTCGGATGAGATGAAGTAATAAGTAGGAGAAAAGTAAGAATGAAGCAATGACTATAACAGAGATAAAAGAAAACCCCGATGCGTTGGAATATAAAGGTTTAAATATCTTATTGATAATGAATTCACCAAAGATATCTATCCGAATAAAGAAAGCCAAAACCACACAAAATAGGAGCATAACCATATCGGATGCTCTTTCCACCAGTACTGTTCCTATAAGCGATTCAAACGAAACGTTATCGGTTTTTTTAAGTGTTCCACATTTAGTTATTTCACCCAACCGAGGGAAGGCGAAGTTTGCAAGATATCCAATCATTACAGCTCCAAAAACATTCTTTACCGATGGGACCTCTCCAAGTGGTTCCATGAGTAGTCTCCATCGAAGAGCTCTTACTAGATTTGCGAATACTGAAACAATCAGCGACAGGGCGACCCAAAAATAGTTTGCCTCTTTAAAACCGGTAACTATAACATTAAAATCCACCTTGCGAAAAGCAAAGTAGAGCAGTAAAACAGCAAGACCAAAGAATAGCAGATAGTTTAATATCTTTTTGAGGTTGTTGTTCAAGATCTTATGGTCTTTAGAGGATTAAACAAGTTTATTAGTTAGGGTATCGGGGAAAATTATGGTTGGTTTAAAACGTTTTGCCTCCTCAAAGTCCATCATTGCATACGACATGATAATAACGATATCACCCACGGCGCATTTACGGGCAGCTGGGCCGTTAAGGCAAATTTGCCCAGAACCACGCTCTCCTTTAATCACATAGGTTTCGAGTCTTTCGCCATTATTTATATTCACTATTTGCACCTTCTCATTTTCGATGAGATTTGCTGCTTCAATTAAATCCTCATCAATGGTAACGCTTCCAACGTAGTGTAGATTAGCTTCTGTGATAGTAACCTGATGAATTTTCGACTTGATAATTTCAATAAACATATTACGCGTATCAATTATTAAAAAACATATTATCAATTAACCTAATTTTACCCGCTTTTACAGCAATACAGCCAATAACTGAATTGGAATCGTCCCAGTTTGATATCGGTTGCAGGGTTTCGCTATCGACCAATGAAAAATACTCAACAGCTAGGTTCGAATTTTTATTGATGCTTGTAACCACCCAGTAAATCAACTCTTTTACGGATAATTCTTTCGCTTTGTTGCGAGCATTGGAAAGTGTTTGATAAATCTGTGGAGAACTTTCTCTTATGGTTTGTTCAAGCAAAAGATTCCTTGAGCTCATTGCCAAACCATCGATTTCGCGAATAATAGGGCAGGCAACTATTTCAATATGCAGGTCAAGTAGTTTGACCATCCTGCGAATAATTGCAAGCTGCTGAAAATCTTTTTGTCCGAAATATGCACGGTGAGGCTCAACGATATCAAATAATTTGCTGACAACCTGTGCTACCCCATTAAAATGTCCAGGACGATGCTCTCCCTCCATCACCTTATCGAGGAGTCCAAAATCAAAAATCCGGGTATCGGGTTCGGGGTAGATCTCCTGTTCTGTGGGCATAAAGATGTAATGAACACCCGATTCGTCTAGGATTTTGACATCAGTATCGGGTGTGCGGGGGTAGTTTTTTAGGTCTGATTTATCGTTAAACTGTGTTGGATTTACGAAGATGCTTACTACAACAATATCATTTTCGCTTACCGCTTTTTCAACTAATGAGACATGTCCTTTATGAAGAGCCCCCATTGTTGGTACAAAGCCAATGGTTCTTCCTTGTGATCGATGCTTAGTTAAGGCTTTTCTTGTATCAGTGATATTGGTGAATATTTCCATTTTACAACGATGTTAACAATAAACCAAAGTTAAATAAAGCTTAATATGAACTTAATAAGAATGAAAAATAAAACGCTCCAAAGGTCGTAAAAAATTAAAAACTAATACCATCCGGAAAAAAAAATGCGCTAATAGCAAGACGATTACTTAAGATATACTGAAAATCAGAGGATAAGGCTATGATAAATCTAAATAATTTTTTATACTTTTGTAAAATTATTAATAGCCCGG
>JAYTVX010000285.1:0-8041 GCA_043743775.1 Bacteroidales bacterium
GCAATATTTTCGTTAAGGGGTTTCCCTCCAATCAATAATAATCGTACACCATCTTCTCCTGCTCTTATTTCAATTTGGTCCCCTCTTTCGAATAATACAAGTTCCTCGGAACGAACAAAACTATCTCGACCAGGGAATAATGCCACACCATCGTAAACATAGACCATACAGTTGAATTCCTCACTTACTTGATATGTAAAATTAGCCTCATGCCAAATTTTAATATCTAAGTACAGTATATCGGCAAATAAATCCTTTACCGCGCCAACTACCTGTTTATACTTACCTGAAATTACCTTAATCCTCGCTTCTGGTTTTTCAATCAGCGGAATGTCGTTGGTTTTAATCTCACGATATCTGGGAGTTGTCATTTTATGAACTTTGGGCAGATTGACCCAAAGTTGGAATCCATACATTATTCCATTCTGGGGCTTGGGCATCTCTTGGTGGATTATTCCGCTTCCTGCAGTCATCCACTGAACATCCCCAGAACTTATGATACCTGAATTACCGAGATTATCGGCATGTTCAATTTTGCCTTCAAGCATATAGGTAACCGTTTCGATTCCCCGATGAGGATGCCAAGGAAATCCAGCCATATAATCCTCGGGAACATCTGATCCAAAGTGATCTAGAAGTAAAAATGGATCAGTTTCGTATCGAGTATCATAGCCAAAAACTCGCTTAAGCTTAACCCCTGCACCTTCTCGCGTAGAATGGGCACTAAGCACTTTCTTTACTTTGCAAATCATGGCTATTTTTTTTATTTTTCAAGTTACTATGTTTTTAGGCAAAAATCAATTATATTACTTTGGCTTTAATCATTTAGCTATTATTATTTATAAGGTTACAAGGTTACAGAGTTACATTTTCAATTTATCTAGCTGTCTCATAACCTCCTTGATTTACAATAAACACACTTATTAACAGTTATGTGTTAATTAAAAGAGGTTCATTAATATTTCTATTAAGTCAATTCTTAGTACTTTTATCGCAATTTCAAGAAAATATTATATGCAAAATCGCAACATTAGATTATTCTTCATTTTCATAATATTAGCATTCACAGGATCTATCTACGCTCAAGAATCAACCATCTATACAAATTATGATTTATCCTATCGTAGAGGATTGGAGCTATTTGGAAAAGGACAATTTGGAGATGCTCAGAAACAGTTTGAGGTAGTAGCATCATCTATGGATTATGGCGCAAGCCAGATAAAATCAGACGCAGAATTCTACCGAGCCATGTGTGCTATTGAACTTACCAACAAGGATGCAGAATACCTTATCGGTTCATTCATAAACAGCTACCCTGAAAGTCAGAAAGTAAACTTTGCTTTCCTTGAAATGGGTCGATTACGCTACAACGAGAAGGATTACAAAAATGCACTTTCGTGGTTTATCAAAATTGACCGAAAAGCGTTTAACCCTGAACAAAAAGCCGATCTTCAATTCATGGTAGGGTATAGCTACCTCATCCTTAACAATTTAGATGCAGCAAGCCGGGCATTTTTCGACATCAAGGATACCGATAATAAATTTGCATCACCCGCTACTTACTACTATTCTCATATTGCTTATTCTCAGAAAAATTACGCTACAGCGCTTAAGGGCCTTCAAAAGCTTCAGAAAGATGAAACTTTTGCTCCTGTAGCTCCCTTCTATATCGCTCAAATTTACTATCTCCAGTATCAGTACGATAAAGTGGTTGAATTTGCACCTGCGCTTATTGAATCCGCATCAGCAAAGAGAGCACCAGAGATTGCTAGGTTGGTTGGTGACTCCTACTACCGATTAAAAGAGTACGAAAAAGCAGTACCCTTCTTTGAACAGTTCCTTCAAAAGGCTCAAAATATAACTAGAGAAGATTACTACTTGGTGGGCTTTAACTACTACAAAGTTCAGAACTATTCACTTGCAGCAAAAAACTTCGAAAAGGTTTCAACCGAAGAAGACTCGTTAAGCCAGAATGCCAACTACCATCTGGCTGATTGTTACATCAAATCGAACGATAAGAATAAAGCTCGTCAAGCATTGTCCCTGGCCTCAAAAACAAATTTCGATCCGGTGATTAAAGAGGATGCACTTTTCAATTTCGCAAAAATCACCTACGAGCAACTTTACTCCCCTTTCAACGAAGCAATTGAAGCGTTTAAGAAATACATTGAGCTTTACCCCAACACCCCTCGTACCGATGAGGCTTACCATTATCTTGTTCTGGCTTACTCCAATACCCGAAATTACAAAGAGGCTCTAGAATCGCTTGATAAAGTAAAAACTCAAGATGCTAGTATAAAACAAGCATATCAACGAGTTGCCTTTTTTAGAGGTTTGGAACTATTTCAAAACCTTAACTACAACGAGGCAATTCAAAAATTCGATTTGTCGCTTAAATACCCCGATTTCAACAGGGTTATACTTGCTCAAACCATTTACTGGCAAGCAGAGTCTTACTATAGACTTGAGAACTACCAAAAAGCTTTCGAGACTTACAATCAGTTTCTTGTTTCTTCTGGAGCATTTGGTTTACCAGAATATAATCTTGCCCATTACAACTTAGGTTACACTTGCTTTAAGCAAAAGAATTACGATGATGCAATTGTCTGGTTTAGAAAGTATACCACCATTTGCCAAAACCAAAAAACACAATTTCTGGGTGATGCTTATAATCGCATCGGAGATTCATACTTCGTTCAACGTAAATACTGGACTGCGGTAGATTATTACGACAAATCCATATCAACAAATACATTGGATGTTGACTATGCGATGTTCCAACGCGGTTTCTCTTTAGGTCTTGTGGATAGGCCTCAGAAGGAGATTGAAACGCTTCAAAAGTTGATAAGTATCTACCCCCAATCAAACTATGTAGATGATGCTATCTATGAAATTGCCGAAAGCAATCAAAATCTAAAGCAATTCGGCGATGCTGTTAAGTATTACAAGAGAATTGAAACTGACTTTTCGGGTAGCAGTTACCATGTTAAATCGCTATTGCAATTAGGCTTAATCTATTTCGATCAGGATAAACCCGATAGTTCATCAATCTACTACAAACGTGTTGTTGAGGAGTATCCCAGTACGGCTGAAGCTAAAAATGCTTTGGTAGGAATTAAAAATATTTATGTTGACAAGGGTGATGTTGATGCATACTTCGCCTATGCCGCTCAACTAGGTAATTTCGCCAACATGAGTTTAGCTGAAAAGGATTCCCTTTCTTATATCGCTGCTGAAAAACTTTACATGTCGGGCGATTGCGAAAAATCTAAACTCGTATTAACCAAATACTTGAATGACTATCCAAAGGGAAGTTTCATTCTTAATGCTAATTTCTACTTAGGTGATTGCTATTACAGAAACGGGGATAAAGATAAAGCGCTAGCAGCTCTGAATCAAGTGGTGCAACGTCAAAAGAATGATTTCACTGAACAGGCATTGCTTATGGTAGCTCAGATCTATTCTGAAAAAGGACAATTCACCGATGCTTACGAAAGCTATGACAAACTAGAGAATCAAGCTGAAGTTAAAAATAATTTACTCACTGCCAGACTTGGGAAACTTCGTTCAGCCTCGGGTCTAAATCGAAGTGAAGATGTAATCGCTGCAGCCAAAAAGGTATTACTAACTGAAAAACTTCCGTTAGAAATTGAACGTGAGACCCGATTCAAGCTAGCCCTTTCACTCATGCAGATGAACAAACTGAATGAAGCTTTCGATGAATTTGCAAAGGTTGCAGGAAACTTAAAAACCAAAGAAGGAGCTGAGGCCAAATATCATCTTGCCGAGATTCAATTCAATTTAGGAAATCTTGAAAAAGCTGAATCAGAAGTATTCTCTTTCTCAGAGAAGAATACCCCTCACAGTTACTGGTTAGCAAAAAGTTTTATTCTGCTCTCCGATATTTACTCTAAAAAGGAAGATTCCTTCCAAGCAAAAGCAACATTACAGAGCGTTATTGATGGGTATGCTATTCCTGATGATGGAATTATTGACCTTGCCTCTGCAAAATTAAACACACTTGTTAAAGCAGAGAAGAGCAAAATACCTGTAGAAACTCAGGATACCGTTAAAATCAAGGTTAAAGACGCACAACACCTTACTACATTCTAGATACCACTATGAATACAAGAACATTAAAATATATTCTATCATCATTAACGTTAAGCCTCATAATGCTTGGTGTTAATGTTAAACTATTCGGACAGGATGATAAGCTAAACAAAGAGGTTCAGGTAGTTCGTCCCTACAACCCTTCAATATCTGATGCTTTTAAAATCAACCTTCTTCCTAAAATTGATGACACTTTAAAGTTAGTACCGAATCTCTCCTACATCATCATCCAACGTCCAATAACTACTAATTTCTCAGTTACCCCAATTACTCCTGCCCGAATGCTTAATGAACCCATGAGCGAACTTTATAATTCCTATGTAAAATTTGGCATTGGTAACAGTATATCTCCGATTCTTGAAATGTACTATAATAGTGGACGCAGTAAGGAATTCAATTATGGAGGTTGGTTTCAAAGTCATACATCATTTGGTAAAATTAAATTAGCCAATGGTGAACGAGTTGACGATAACTTTGGGCGCACGGATATCAATATCTTTGGGAAAAAAATATTCGACAAGTCGGTTATGGCTGCATCAGCAGGTTTCAAAAAACATAAAGTAACATACTATGGATATGATATGGCTGCACCAATGGCTACTATTACTCCAAACGAATCACCAAAAGAGCAGCATTTTAATCAATTCAATGCAAACCTTGCTTACTACTCCACTTATACCGATTCAACTCATTTGAACTATGTTTTTGAGACTGGCTTCAACCACCTAAGCGATAAATTCAATATACAAGAAACACTTCTTCGCTTATCTTTTAAGATGGATAAGTTTTTGAACGAAGAACGGTTTGGTGGTGAACTCTCGATTGACCATTACATGAAGAGCTCCAATCTCGATTCGGCAAATAATACGATTATCAATTTTGCCCCATGGATAAATCTTTACGGAAAGCAATGGAGAGCTATTGCTGGGACTCGACTTGTTATAGATGCTAACTCTTCTGGAAGTCTATCAACATTCTACCCAATGGGGTTATTATCCTACGATGTTATCAGCCATTATCTAATCCCGTATGTTGAGATAGGAGGTTTTCTTGAGGAAAATTCCTACGCTAAAATATCAGCAGAAAACCCCTGGATAATACCCGGTAAAAAGGTTTTTAATACTAGCCATAAAATAATCCTGACAGGAGGTGTCAAGGGAAATCTAAGCACAAAAGTTTCCTATAATGTATATTCAAGCTATTCTATAATCGATAGCATGTATTTCTTTGTTAATGCTAATCTCAAAACAGCCAATCCTTTATTTAACCGCTTTACGGTTGAAAGCGATAATGTAGAATTAACAAAATTCTTGGGGGAATTAACCATTGCTCCATCATCAAAAATTAATTTTTTCTTCAGGGCTGAATACGATCGATACAAAATGCTGAATTTACTAAAACCTTGGCACAAGCCCGATTTTACGATACTAGCTTCAATACGGTATAATATAAGAGAAAAGATTGTTGTTACCCTCGACATGTTCTCTACCGGAAAGCGATATATTAAAACACCTGCAAATACAACTCAATCGCTAAAAGGACTATCCGATATCAATCTAGGGGTTGAATATCGATATAATAAGAAACTATCAGCCTTCTTGAATCTAAATAACATTACCTCCTCAAAATACGATATATGGTACATGTACCCGATGTATCGATTTAACGTAAAGACCGGATTGACTTATACTTTCTAGTATAAAGAATAAAAAATTCACTCTGCGTCTCAGCGGTAAAGATATTTTTAATGCAAAGTCACTATGATGCAAAAGAATATAATAATACTATAAGGAATCTTCGATTTTATTCTTCATTATTCATTTATATCTGGTGCAATACCATTGCAAACATTAGCATACAAAAATAGAATTGTTTTATATGACTGTTACATAGGCTTTTATGTTATTTTGTTATAGTATCTTAAAAATATCATATGCTATTGATATTTAATTAGTTGCAAACAAAAAAAACTATCTAAAAAAATCATTTTTAAAATAATTTTTACTACTTTTGAGAGGTTTATTTAATTCTAAATAAATATCTGACAATCAATACTATTTACTTATTCTTAAGTAAAGTATAGCTAAAGTATACTTATGGTTGTTGATTGTGTATAATGAATAAGTCGAAAAGAGATTATGAGTCAAACGGAAAACGAAAAAGATTTAGCTGAAACAAACGGAAAATCTGATTATTCAGCGGATAGCATTCAAGTTCTTGAAGGTTTAGAGGCCGTTCGGCTAAGACCTGCAATGTATATTGGCGATACAGGCGTTAAAGGACTACACCATCTGGTCATTGAGGTGGTCGACAACTCTATCGACGAGGCGATGGCTGGTTATTGCTCAAAAATTGATGTTGTTATTAACGAGAATGGTTCCGTAACTGTAACCGATGATGGACGTGGTATCCCAGTTGATTATCATGAGAAAGAGAAGAAATCAGCACTCGAAGTTGTTTTAACCGTTCTACATGCTGGAGGTAAATTCGATAAGGACAGCTACAAGGTTTCCGGTGGTTTGCATGGAGTTGGTGTATCATGTGTTAATGGGTTATCGAAACAGCTTATTGCCGAAATTCATCGTAATGGTAAAGTTTACCGTCAAGAATACAGCAAAGGTAAACCCCTTGCTAATGTTGAAGTTATTGGTGAAACTGATCATACAGGAACAATTATCACCTTCTTGCCCGATGATACAATTTTCACTCAAACAGTCGAATATAATTTTGAAATTCTTTCATCACGTTTACGCGAGTTAGCCTTCCTTAATAAAGGGATATACCTTTCGCTCACCGATAAGCGTGAATTAGAAGAGATTGATGGAGAAAATAAGTTTTTAAGAGAAGATTTTCACTCCGAAGAAGGCTTAAAAGAATTCGTAAAATTTCTCGATGCAAACAGGGAAAGCCTTATTGAGAAAACCATAACCATCTCAACAGAAAAGAATGATGTTCCCGTTGAAGTTGCTATGCAATACAATACTTCCTTCTCAGAGAATGTTCACTCCTACGTTAATAACATCAACACTATTGAAGGTGGAACGCATTTGACAGGGTTTAGGAGAGCTCTTACCCGTACTTTAAAGAAATACGCCGAGGATTCGGGGATGCTCACTAAACTTAAGTTTGATATTAATGGTGACGACTTTCGCGAAGGACTCACAGCAATCATTTCGGTTAAAGTTGCCGAACCTCAATTCGAGGGACAAACAAAAACTAAACTGGGTAACTCCGACGTTAGTCTGGCTGTTGATCAGGCTGTTAGTGAAGCGCTTGCAAACTACCTTGAGGAGAACCCTAAAGATGCAAGAACAATTGTCCAGAAGGTTATCCTCGCTGCACAAGCACGTCATGCTGCTCGCAAAGCAAGGGAGTTAGTTCAACGAAAAACCGTACTTTCAGGCTCGGGCTTACCCGGTAAACTATCCGATTGTTCTGAAAAAGATCCAAGCCTTACTGAGATTTACTTTGTCGAGGGAGATTCTGCGGGTGGAACTGCAAAGCAGGGTCGCGACAGAAACTTTCAGGCAATCCTTCCGCTACGAGGTAAAATCCTTAACGTAGAGAAGGCTATGCAGTATAAAATTTTTGAGAACGAGGAGATAAAGAATATATTCACCGCACTAGGAGTTCATATCGGAACCGAAGAAGATAGCAAAGCTTTAAACCTAACAGGTTTAAGATACCATAAAGTTATCATCATGACCGATGCTGATGTCGACGGTAGCCACATTGCAACCCTAATTATGACATTTTTCTTCCGTTATATGACTGACCTTATCAAGGAAGGGCATCTTTATATTGCAACTCCTCCACTCTACCTGGTTAAGAAGGGTAAAGATGAGCGCTACTGCTGGAACGAGGATGATCGCAAATTGGCTGTAGAGGAGATTGGAAAAGGCAAAGATGGCTCCGTTCATATTCAACG
>JAYTVX010000286.1:0-15530 GCA_043743775.1 Bacteroidales bacterium
CCGCTCTTCTCTATAATTCTAACCTTTCTTTTTACAGAATGGTTGAAATAAGCGTTGCAAATATAAACAGATTTTTAAAAATTCATACATTCGTTCAAATATTTTTTAAACGAAACATGCGAATTATATCCAAAGTTGCAAGTTGATTTTCTTCATTTACCCCATCCCTAAAGGGTGTGAAGAAAATCAATTTGCTCCCTTTAGGGTTTGGGGTAAACAAATTGATTTTCTGAAATGATAAAGTATAAAGCGGTGATATTCGATATGGATGGCGTGCTAATTGATAGCGAACCGTTACACATTAGCGTTGAGTCGAATATGTTAATTGAATTAAATATCCCTTTGAAAAAAGAGATGTATTCTCGATTTGCGGGAACAACAAGCATCAGCATGTGGCGAACACTTGCCAATGAGTTTAAATTAGAAAAAAGCCCCGAGGAATTATCAGTAGAGAGCAATCGTCGATTTATCAAAGAGCTATTAAATTCTGATAAGGTTCAACCCTTTGATGGTGTTTCCGATTTGCTCTTCAATCTTACTAAAAAAAGAATACCCCTTGCATTAGCCTCATCATCGAGCAGAGAGGTTGTTGATTCCATTATTGATAAATTTGATCTAAGGCAATATTTTAAGGTTATTGTTTCTGGCAGCGACGTTCAGCACTCAAAGCCACATCCGGAAATTTTCCTTATTGCATCGAAAAAATTAGAAATCTCGCCATCATACTGCATAGTAGTTGAGGATTCACCCAATGGCGTAAAAGCAGCGCATTTGGCAGGAATGGGCTGTATTGGATTTGAATCGGGGAAGAATCACCCAGATATTAGCGAGGCAAAATGGATAATAAAATCGTTCAGGGATTTTGATTATGGGTTACTAACACCCCCTACCCCCTAAAGGGGGTTAAGAAATTAATATATTTACTTGTGATTTTTGTTATAAAGTGAAATATGGTAAGACTAACTGATACAGTTCAGAATACTATGTTTTATGGAGCCAAACCTGAAATTTTCATAAGAGCAAGGGCTCTAAGAAATAATATGACTATTGCAGAAAAGAGATTACTTGAGAAATTAAGGAATAACCAAGTATTAGGTTTACGGTTTAAATCACAACATCCAATAAGTCAATTTATTGTTGATTTCTATTGCCACCCTTTAAAATTAGTGATTGAAATAGATGGAGAAATTCATGATATAAAATGCAATAAAGAATATGATGATAATAGAACTTTTGAACTTGAAAAACTCGGTTTGACTGTAATTCGGTTTAACAATAAAGACATAATCGAGGGTATTGATTCTGTTGTTCAGAAAATAATGGAAATTTGTAAAGTAATTATAAAAAGAGATTTATAAACTGTAGCCTTTTTAGCCCCCTTAAGGGGGTTGGGGGTATAAAAAAATCAACATGACTACCTTAGAGAATATAATAAACGCCCTAGCAGAACTATCCAACACCAAAAAGGATATCAAATCGCTCGAGAAATTCTTTCAGGTATTCCCAGGTGGTTATGGTGAAGGGGATAAGTTTATTGGGGTTAGCGTTCCCAATCAGCGACTGGTTTCAAAGCAATTCTATAAAGATGCCTCCATTGATGAGCTTCACACTCTTTTAAAAAGCAGCATTCATGAGCACCGCTTAACAGCACTGTTTATGCTGGTTCTCAAGTATCAGAAATCAAAGAATCTTAAGGAGCAGGAACGAATTGCGAACCTCTACCTCAACAACCTCGATTATGTTAATGGGTGGGATCTGGTCGATTCATCAGCACACTACATTCTGGGATCATACATTCATAAAACAGGAAAATTTGAATTACTTGATACTCTTGCCGAATCGAACCATCTTTGGAAACAAAGGGTTTCCATTATTGCCACATTTTACCTGATTCGCGAGAATAATTTTGAGCACAGCCTAAGAATAGCCGAAAAGTTGCTGAACCACCCACATGATCTAATCCATAAAGCCGTTGGCTGGATGCTCCGGGAAGTGGGTAATCGCGATATGTCAGCAGAAATCCCCTTTCTCGAAAAATACGCAACCAAAATGCCTCGGACTATGCTTCGCTATTCAATCGAAAAATTTGAGCCAGAACTGAGAGAAAAATACCTGATGATGGGCTCAAGGAAACGAAAATAAGGTACTTTTGTTCTTTTTCTTATATCAGCTTTAATCAGATTAAGGAGTGATATTATTATACCAAAACAAAATATCAGAACAATATGGATAAAAAAGATATCCCTGAAAATGAAAGTGATAAGCCTGAAAAGGTTGAGAAATCTGATTTAAAGCAAAATACTACCCAAAATCCAGAAATAAAAAAGGTTGAAAACAATACAAATAACCAAGAAATGGAAGTTCATGTAAAGCATAATAGCCATAAAGAGTCTAGCATCAAGTTATTTCTGTATGAATTTTTTATCATTTTCCTTGCAGTAAGCCTTAGCTTCATCGTCGAGAATATTCGGGAGAGGTATATTGAACATCACAAAGAAATGCAATACGTTAAAAGCCTAATTAACGATATTCAACTTGATACTGCACAACTTACTTCAAGTATAAACTTTAATCGAAAACAGCTATGTGGAATTGACACACTACTGCGGGAGATGGATAACCCAGGTTCAAAAAAGGTGGTGAATTATCTCTACTACTATTCTTTCAATTACATTAATGGTTTGAAAGTCTTCGCTCCTACCGATAGAACCATATCACAGCTAAAGAATGCCGGTGGATTGAGGTTAATACAAAGCCAGACCGCATCGAATAGCATCATTAACTATGATAGTAAAGCTCAGCTGATTGTATCTTTTGATAATAAATGCTTTGATTTATTATTCGCTTTAATAAAACAGCAACAGGATCTGCTTAATTTCAAAGTAAGAAAAACAAAAGATCTTAATAACGTATTAGCCAATTCCAATTTAAAACTGTTAACGGGTGACTCAAAAAGAATTGATGTATACTATAATGGAGTGAACTACTTTGGAGATGTACGTAGACACTATAACGAAGCACTTATTGAACTTAAAAGACAAGCAACGCAACTCCTAGTAACCCTTAAGAAAGAATACAAGTTAGAGTGATTCTTCTATTAAGTTTCATAATCTTTTCATAACCGTTTACCTAACCTAAAACTTTTGGTTAAGTTTACTATTTTTGCAGTCTGTTTAAAGTACCATGAACTATCAACAAACAGTAGAATACCTCTTTTCGCAGCCACCAATTTTCCAACGTATCGGAAAGGCTGGCTTTAGGGTTGGACTATACGTATTGCCCCTCCTAAAAGATTTTCGCCAAAGGATTAAAACAAGTTGGGCAGCAATCTCTAAACAGGATGTAATAGATGTCGCAGAGAATCATCCTTTAATATTTGAAAAGATAAATACCCCCTTTTTTAGAAATAATGGTTGCTCTGACTTTCAATTTCTTTTCGAGAGAAAAGATTTATATTGCAGTGTAATGCTTATATACTAAATCAAAACATTATAATAATATGGATAAAAAAGATGATCCTAAAAATCAAAGTAATCAACCTGAAAAGATTGAGAAATCTGATTTAAAGCAAAGCACTAGCAATAATCCAGAAATAAAAAAAAATGATAACAATTCAAATAACCAAGAAATGGAAGTTCATGTAAAACCTCAAGAAAATAGGGGGTTTAAGTTTAAACTTTTCCTATATGAATTTTTTATAATCTTTCTCGCTGTGAGCCTAAGTTTCATTGTAGAGAATATTCGGGAAAGGTATATTGAACACCATAAAGAAGTTCAATATATTCAAAGTTTAGTCAATGATATTAGAATTGATACACTTGAATTATCAAGAGTATCAAAAACCAATGCTGATCAAATTAATGGGATCAACAGTTTTCTAAAAAAACTTGCAAATCCTGACTCTTCAAAGAAAGCTATTAATTACATCTACTATTACTCTATTATAAATTTAGGCACTATTGAAAACTTTGCACATACAGACAGAACAATGTCGCAGCTAAAGAATGCAGGAGGATTAAGATTAATACAAAATAAAGCTGTTTCCGATAGTATTGTTAACTACGATGCTTTAGTCCATGATGTTGAAGTGACAGGAGATTTAAGTTTAAAATTCTTTTATGACCTATTAGGTCTACAGCGAGAATTGCTTGATTTTAAAATGATTAAATCGAATAATTTTAAAGACCTATTAACTGATCCAAATTTAAAATTATTGAAAAATGATAAGTATAGTATTGCCTTATACTATAATAATGCCCTATCCTATGCTTCTTTATTGAGAGGTTATAAAGATAAACTTATAAACCTAGAAAAACATGCTAAATGCCTTCTTAAAACCATTGAGGAAGAGTACGATATAAAAGATTAATATACACAAACTTATTATTCGCTATAATCATTAATTTGGTTCTAGTTAAGTTTTTTATTTTTGCAGTCTGTTTCACAAGACTATGAACTATAAGCAAACCGTAGAATATCTCTTTTCGCAGCTACCCGCTTTTCATCGGGTTGGAAAAGCTGCCTACAAAGCCGATTTGAATAATACCCTTGCGTTGGATGAGTACTTTAACCATCCTCACAAATCGTTTAAGACCATTCATGTCGCAGGTACAAATGGTAAAGGGAGTACCTCGCATATGCTGGCATCAATTCTTGCAAAGGCTGGCTATAGGGTTGGACTATACACTTCGCCGCACCTAAAAGATTTTCGCGAAAGAATTAGGGTTAATGGTGTAGTAATCCCTGAGCAGGAGGTAATTGATTTCGTTGAGAAATACAGGGCTATATTCGAGAAGGTCAAACCCTCATTCTTTGAGATGACGGTTGCTCTAGCCTTCGATTACTTTTCGAGGGAAAAGGTTGATATTGCTGTTATTGAGGTTGGACTAGGTGGTAGACTTGACTCTACGAATATTATCACCCCAATACTTTCTTTAATAACGAACATTGGGTTGGACCATACCGATCTGCTTGGCGATACACTTGAAAAGATTGCTTTCGAAAAGGCTGGAATTATTAAAGCAAATGTTCCTGTTGTTATATCTCAAACCCAACCGGAGATTGAGCAAGTGTTTCAAGATAAAGCACATGAAACTCAATCTCCAATCAGTTTTGCCGATAAAACCTATAAAATAGTAAGGATAAACAACCAAAATTCCAGCTATCAGGAGTTTGATATTTTACTAGATAACGATAACCTACTTAAAGGAATTAAGCTCGATCTCTGCGGTTCATACCAGAAGTTTAATATTGCTGGAGTTTTGCAGTCAGTTGATATTTTGAATGAAAATGGTTTTGCTATTGATGAAGAGCAGCTCAGGGAGGGATTAGCAACCGCATCCTCATCAACAGGACTTTTAGGTCGTTGGCAAAAATTACAGGATAGTCCGCTTATTATTTGCGATACAGGCCATAACGTTGATGGGATAACCGTTGTGTTAGAGCAGATCAGCAAGATCAGGAGAGAAGAACTTCGGATGGTGATTGGCATGGTTGGCGATAAGGATATTGACGGTATATTAAGATTACTTCCAAAGGATGCCATCTACTACTTCACGAAGGCAGCAATACCCAGAGCGCTAGACGAAAATACATTATCTCAGAAAGCCACTGAATATGGCCTATTAGGGAACACCTACCCAACTGTAGCCGAAGCACTCTATGCTGCCAAGAAAAATGCAAACCCGAACGACTTGATTTTTATTGGAGGTAGCACATTTATTGTTGCCGAGGTGGTATAACATAAAGGAATTTTCTACAAAACAAAAAACCCCTGCATATGCAAGGGTTGTATTTGTGGGAACTGCTGGGTTCGAACCAGCGACCCTCTGCTTGTAAGGCAGATGCTCTGAACCAGCTGAGCTAAGCTCCCAATAATTGCTTTTAAATATCGTATTGCTTTTTCTAAAAGCGTTGCAAATGTAACGGTTTTTTTTAGAAATCAAAAGGATATTTCTGTTTTTTAAAAATATTTATCCTTATTGAATTATTCCCCCGCTCGGCGAAGTCTCCTGACTTCGCCGTTCCTACGTTGCGGTCTCTGACCGCTAAAAAACAACGGCTATTTACTAGTTTACCATAAAACTACAAATCCAACTAAAACTATTGTACTTGGCGATAAGTAATATTTTTGCGGTCAGGAACTTAGCGAAGCGATCTCATGAGCCTTTATTTGAACCGAACTAGCGAACTCAACGAAGGTAATAAACAGCTACTCAGCAACGCCGAAGTTTAGTTTCGCTAACCGAACTTACTTTGCAAGTTCGCTGAAAGCAAACTTAGCCGAGCAGGATGAACTCATGACCGGTTGAAGCAATCCACCAGTTCCTAACAAAAAACCCCTACAGATGCAGGGGTTTAATATGATTATCCATTATTATTTCTAGAATCCCGTTTTTGGAACTTTTTGCCAGAGTATTAAAACTCCAACACAAGCCCTATCCTGTCCAATATCCTTAAATTCAGTTTTAGCAGCTAACAAAGTTATTTCAACAATAAGTCTTCTGGTTTTCTCAACTGTGAAACCTACAGATTCGAGATAACCATCATCCTTATTGTCATAGAATACCTCTTGGGTAATAGGATCAATTAAACGGATGTGGATTGGATAGTAATTCGCTTCTGAACAGATGATGAATTTATAGTCCTTCTCACCAAAAAGGGTTACACTAAAATTATTTTGAACACCCGCTTGCAGAAGAGCATTTTTGGATTGCCCATACACATTCATCACCTCTTTGTTCATCATCGACAAACAGTTCCCCATTCGATTATAGTCTCTACAGGGTTGAGCCGAAGCAATATTAAAACCAATTGCTAATGTAAATGTTGCTATTAACCACTTCATCTCTCAATATTGTTGATTTACAATTTTCGATCTAACACTCAATACTTTATCCCTTAACTCGTTAAAATCAGCCTCTTTAATTGATCCCTTCTTCTTTTCATTAAGCGAAATATTGACTCCACTTGAATTAACTTTTTTTAATGCAATTCCCTTTTCCTGTAAATCTTTATTCTTATGGAGAAGCTCTCTGATTATTGTAAGATCATCCAATAAAGGTTTTAATGATGGATTATCGCTACAAAAAACTAAAAAGCTACTAAAGAAATTTTCGTAAAATTCACCAATATCATAAACCGATGAAACTATTGATGCTTGCTTATTAAAATCAGTAATTGATGTTGATGTCAAGTAGAGCGATTCAACAATAGAACCAATGCCAATTATAGAAAAAAGCATCTGGTTATCGGTTTGTTCCAGTGAATTGAAAACATCAAATGAGAGCTCAATTGAGATCTCCTTAAGCGAATCCAAGTTGGCATAATTAGCTTCCATTCTTTTAAAGAAAGTCTCCTTGAAAAGGTTGTCAATACCGAGTTTTACCGATAATTGTCTAAGCGTTGCTAAATACTTTAACGATTGTGTATTCTTCTCAAACACGCTCAAGTAATAGAAGTCGCAAAAGTAAACTCCAAAGTAGAGCGCTTGATTCCGGAATAAGTTAATCTTTTCGATATCCTCAAGATTATAAACTAAATTTTCTTTGTAGACTAAGCCTTCGTCTTTAACAAACGACATAAGCTCTTGGGGAGATGGTAAAAGGTAATCGATCCTTTGCCTATTGACTGAATCTGATTTTTGAGTTTCTATACTCGCTTCCTTTTTTTTAGTGTCGTTTTTACAACCCGAAATGGCTATAATAAGGATTGAGATTAGAATTAAACTTAGTTTTTGCTTCATCTTCTTATCGTTTCATTAACTTAATATCAATTGTTTACTCTTATTTCAAGTGTAATTATCCTATTTATACGGTTGGTGCACTAAAAAGTCAACAATAGTAAGTGCAATATATAAAAAAGATTTTTTAATGCAGATTTTTAAGCAAAGAAAAAGACCTTTATTTAATAGAACCTGCTGTAAAATAGCGTTCATATAATTTCTCAATCATTCTTATTGCTTTAACAAAGAAGTCTGTGACAAGAAATAGGTATATAAATGCTATCATCAACCAAATAATTGAAAAATTAAACCAATACGTATCAATTAAAATGCTTCCAATTCTTTTAGAGGGTGCATAAAAATGGGCCCTGCCGAACTTGGATTTTGGCAAACGAAAAATCGGATCGGTTTTAATAAATATCTCTGACTTAATTTGAATTACTTGTTCTGAAACCCCTCTATTTAAGACTAAGTCGGCAACGGCTTTATTTACGCAACTCTGTTTGAGCAGAGTAAGACCATTGACCCCATTAAGTTCTTTGGTTAAATTCTCGGTAATTAAATCTTTTTGAAATCTAATCTTATTCAGCTTTGCTGTAAGCTGTGATCGTTTCTCCTCAATCTGCTTTTTAGCGGTTTTAACAAAAACCCCTTCATTTGATACCTCAATGTTAGACCCTTGCTCATAAGGAGTTTCGAGTATTGATAAGCCATTTCTCAATAGCCCAATATCTTGATTGTGCAATTCTTTTTCTTTACTCAATTCCAAACCCTCTATGGTTGAGGTGAGCATCGGAACAATAAACATCAGCTGAATACGATTCTTGCTTTCCTGAGAATTAATCTCGTTAAAATTAGTTTGGTAAGCATTATCGCTAAACTGCTTAACGCAAAGAGCCTCAAATGCCCAGCGTGAAGCCATTGACTCTCCTATAACAGGAACAGTCTCTTGATTACTCACCATGTAGTTGAGCTGATCGAATTTAACAACCACACCACTAAACAAAATCTGGGGTATAACTAGAAAAGGAACCAAAATATAAATTGCCGGTATCGATTTAAGGGTAGCAGATACAATTAAACCTATAACATTAGCTAATACCGAAAGCGAGAAGAGTATTAACCAAAATGGGAAGAAGAAATCGGGGATTTTAAGCATTAAAATCCCGAAAATGGTTAAAAAAAACGATTGAAATACGCTAAGGATAATAAAGAAGAGAACCTTCGAGTTGTAATAGCTAAAACTGCTTAAGCAGAAAAAAGCCTCACGCTTTCGTACTCTATTGTCCTTAATTATTCCCTCTGCGCTTACAATTAATCCAATGAATATAACTGAAATTATTGACATGAAGAAGTATGCCGGAAGGTTTGAATTCTCAAATAGCACGTATTGATATTGTCCTGTTTTGGTTGGGACAAAGTATTTTGTGAAGAAAGCAATAAGAAAGCCAATTACAGGAGCAATTGAGATTGATAATAGTACAAACTCCCAATCGCCCAATTTAGTAAGGAGTGTTCGTAGAAAGAATAATTTAAACTGTTTAAACGACGATGGTTTCTCAAACTTCTGTCTTGGAATAGGACCATGTTCAGATTCAAAGGCGTTAAATTTGATATTCTGAAGAAATAACCGATGCCATTTCTTTGGCCCAATTTTTCGTTCGGCAGTAAGCTCTCCATACGTATTAACGTGTTTTTCCTCGACAATCTCAAAAATCAAATCGGGTGTAATATGCCCACAGTAATCGCATGCAATTTCGCGCTTATCCACCCTATCAGCTATATTTTTAAAGTATAAAATCGATTCGATGGGATTTCCAAAGAAAACCGGATAACCTCCCTTATCGAGGATAAGCGTTGAATCGAAAAGTTTAAAGATCTCAGATGAGGGTTGATGAATATTTACGAATAGTAAAGTGCCCTGAAGTGAAAGATCTTTCAGCAGGTTCATAACATTATCGGAATCGGAGGATGATAAACCTGATGTTGGTTCGTCAACAAAAAGGATTTCGGGCTTACGAATGACCTCCATGGCAATGTTTAGCCTTTTCCTTTGTCCTCCACTAATTAGTTTTTTAAGCGGTGATCCTACCTTTAAATCTTTAATATCAAAGAGTTCAAATTCCATAAGGGTTGTTTCAACTCTACTTAAAATTTCCTTATCGGTTAATCCTCCGAGCGTTAATCGAGAAGAAAAGAGAATGTTTTGAAAAACAGTAAGTTCCTCGATAAGAGAATCCTCCTGAGGAATGATTCCAATAATGCTTTTTAGATTTTCACTATTCTCATTGAGCAGAATACCGTTTATCTCAATTGTCCCTTTTTGAACGGGATAATTTCCACAAAGCACATTGAGCAATGTTGACTTACCGGCACCACTGCCACCCATCACACTAATCAACTCACCAGATCGACCAATAAATGATAAATTCTGAATTGCAATTTGTCCATTCGGGAACTTATATTCAATCTCTTTTACCTTAAAAAGAATATCGTGCAATGCCTCCTCCTGAGAGAATGATCGGAGGATGTTCCCATGGTATATTGGGTTTAGGTTTTTGCCCGATATAAATGAACCCTTATTAAGCGTATATACATGCCTCGAAAAGATTACCTGTTTATTAACCTCGAGAATTAACGACCCTCTATATCGAAACAGTAGAAGGTTTGCACTTGCTAGATTAATAAAGATTAAATACCCATTCAGATTATCATTCTGAAGAAATCGAATCTCCTCAAACCCAGGATTAGTATTACCAACAATTAGCAGCTGTTTCTTTTGGGGTATCTTATAAAGTTCACCAAAGATGAATCGGATTAGATTGAGAAATTCAACCTTATTTATTTTAAGTTCTAGGACAATAGTATTAACAAAAACAATAAATGGCTTTTCGATACTAAAGCTATTGTAGAATGTAATCTCAGAGTAGAGAATAAAATCAAGAAGGGTAATAAGGATATGATATTTTTCTTTTAAGCTACACTCCTTATTTATCAATCGGCAAACAAAAGTGAGTTGAGTTTTAAAATTTAAATTTTCCTTGAAAAGTATTGAATACTTGATATAAACCTCAATTTTCTCATTAGCAACCTTTCGCCCGAATGATTTCTTCAGGTAATTCTCGATATATTTTCGTGTTAATAGCTGTTTCTCGTCTTTCTTCAAATTCTGTATTATAGCCAGAAATTGAAGCAAGGCATCAAGCATCGATTCATTCATGTTCGCCTATTTTGAATGTAATACCGATTGTTACACCCTTTTCTTTTGTAAGATCAACCCAATAGCTAGCATCATGGATGGTAAGAACAATTAATGCAAGAGATAACCCAATCTCCTGTTCAATGGATGATGAGTTAAATATATCGAGAACATTTTCCTTTGGGAATGTGATGCTGCTTGAGGTTATTTTACAATCAACTCTATCGCTAAAAACGTCAAAATCGACAACAATTTCTCCATTCTCTTTGGTCATGTTAATGGTTTTGTCGAGAATGGCATTAAATCCATGGAATAATAGATCTTTATCCCCATAAAACGAAGGTTTGGATAATGAACTATTCACCGAGAGTTTAACTTGCTGGAGTTCTAAATATTCCGATAGCTCAAGCATCGAAAAGCGTAAAATTTCCTCCAGATTTATCAATGTTTTTTTTATTGGGTAATTTCCCAATCTCAAATCGGAGGAAAGTGTTGCTTTAAATGTAAATTCAACCATTCTCGAAAGGGTTGTATCGATAATCCCAAAGAAGGGGATTAACTCCGGGTCATCTATTTTTTCTTTTATTAGCTGAATTGGTGCACCCACATTATTCAGGAGGGTTCGTATCTCGTAGATAATATTGCGTATAAAAACTGCCTTTTGTTGATTTAATTCGTTGGATTCAATAGCCCCCGTTTTAGGTATCAAAGAATCGGTACTTGAATCAGACAGGGAATCAATAAAATGTTCAATATCCCCAACATCATGTAATAAATGATCCTTTAAATCAATGATTAATTTGGGTAATAGAATCTTCTCGCTTACAGTAAATGATGTATTCAGAATGGAATCGGGAATCACTTCAAAATCCAACATTTTCCTAAAGAGAATTGTTGGAATTCCGAAATCCTTGAATTGTTTTTTGATTAAATGAAGCTCTTTCGGTAAATCATCAGGAATATTCTTTATGTTAATTAGAATAATCTCAAATTTCTTCTCTTTGATCAAATCTTCGCTAGGCAAAAAATTATCGACTATGCAGACTTGACAATTTTCGATCAACTTGAAAGCATCAAGATATCTGGATTTACTATCCTTGTTAGAATCAATCAGCAAAACCTCAAAACTTCTATTATTGCTCATGATTAGTTCGTTTATAAAAACCGTAACCCTTTAGAGTTAATGTCTTAATTGTTTCATTATCTAAATGTGCGAGTTCATACTCATTCGATTCTCCGTTTTTAGACATCCTATGAAAATAGAAAAGAGTTTTTGTTATACCTCTTTCCCTACTCACCAATAAGTAATTGGTTCATTCGTTGCATTAAGAAGTTTTTGTTGTACGGTTTCGTTATAAAGGCCGAACAGCCTGCAGCAATTGCAATCTCTTCGTCATTAGGCATGGCAAAAGCAGTTACTGCAATTATGGGTACATTTTTATTGGTGACGCGAATTATACGTGTAGCATCTAGACCATCCATACCAGGCATTCGAATGTCCATTAGAATGATATCGGGGTTTTCTCGAGTTGAGAGCTCAATCGCCTCATCACCATTTACGGCATTAAACATAGTAATACCCGTACTTTCTAAGAAAAGTTTAACCATCATCAGGTTAACTCTATCATCCTCGGCAATTAGCACTTTTTTTCCGTTCCAATTATAACTTTGAGTAGCCATAGCGAATTAATTTTAGCTAAATGGTATTTTAGACTTATTTAGTTGTACAAGTTACGCTAATTTTTAAAAATAGTTAAGGTTAACTAAAAGCAATCCTACTTTTTTAAAATTATGAATTCTCTTTTTCTGATAAGAACTTATTCTTTGTAAAAAATTCACTCCTTCGATATTACTCGCTGAATTCAACACCATTTATTGATATAAAACATTATATTTCAAATCATTAAACAACTATTTTGAATTATGCTTATTAAATATCCTAACTCTACTTTAGTTTACTTACTGTGCTTAAAACATTAAATCTTGGTTAAGTGCTATGGTGCCATTGATGATATATATCATTAATGATTCAAAACAATCCGAAGGTTAAATCTCTCTCTTTTATAATATCTATATTGTTTTCTGAAAAAAGTTGTTTTAGAATGATGATATGAAAATTCATCACGTCAACTTCTATGCAAAAAAATTGTTGTTAGTTATAATAAGGTGAAAGTTGTTTTAAATTGTTTGTTTTTGTAGCTTAGATACTTGATTCTCCACAATATGCGAAAAAGAGGAACCTTCGATAATGTGATTTCTGCCCTCGGGTATGTTATTGGGTTTATTGGTTTATTTGGTATCTTAGGATGGGTATTGGATTTACGTTCATTAGCCAGTATCAAGAGTTCTTTTATTCCAATGTCACCTGATACCGCCTTTCTATTCTTCATTTATGGATTAATCATTATCACGGGTAGTTATAAATCATTTAATCGAAATACTAAGTATTTTACTCTTTCAGTTCTAGCTATTTTTACAATCTATAGCCTACTGAAGTTCATCGAATTCTTTACAAAACTTGACTTAACCTTTGAAAACTCATTATTTCCGATTACCGATAGCCTTGGGTCTTTCCCTTTAAAAAGGATTTCCCCAATAACGGGCATTTTGTTTTTATTATCCGGCATTTCTTTTAGTCTTATTTTAATAGTGAAAAAGAATCTTACGTTAATCAACTTAATATCTTGGCTTGGGTTTATCGTCTTTTTTTCTGGCTTTACGGCTGTACTTGGTTATCTATTTGGGTCTTCCCTTCTTTATGGTAGCAAGATTATTCCATTAGCACTCACCACTTCCTTAGCCTTTATCTTTTTAGGACTTTCAGTAATCGTATTAGCAGGAGAAGCAAGTTTTATAGCACAACAATTTGTAGGTAGTTCACCAAGTCAAATGTTATTGAGAGTACTTATTCCAATTATAGTAATAGTAATAATTGGGCAAGGATTATTGCTTGAAGAATTTGATACCTCTGAATTTTTGAAAAGTGCTTCTATTTCCGCTATTCTTTGCCTCATCTTTATCATTGTAACAGCCTTTGTAATTATACGAGTATCAAAATCGATTTTTTATGAAACTTACTCTTTGGAACTTAAACAAAAAGAAGCCGAAAATACTATTCAGATAAAAGAGGATCTGCTTAAATTAACTGGTAAAATGGCCAAAGTTGGGGGATGGGAATTTGATGCGATGACTAAAAAAGGGACTTGGACCGATGAGGTTGCAATTATACATGACCTTGACCCCGAAGAACCAACTCACGTAGAACTGGCTATTAAATTTTATCATGGCGAATCACGAAAAAAGATTGAGAAAGCAATTAAAGAGGCTATAGATCAAGCTCAGCCTTATGATTTGGAACTTGAACTAGTAACTGCCAAAGGGAACAATAAATGGGTGAGAACAATTGGCATTCCTATCAAGAAAGGGCGAAAAGTTATTAAGGTACAGGGAATTTATCAGGATATCACCGAAAGGAAAATGAATGAGAGCGCTTTGAAGGAGAGTGAAGAACGTTACCGATTAATTATTCAGAATCAGGGAGAGGGAATTTGTATTGTAGATCTAAATGAAAATTTTGTTTTTGCCAATCCTGCGGCTGAACAAATTTTTGAAGTTAGTACCGGGGGACTAATAAATCGAAATTTGAAAGATTTTGTCATCCCCGATCAACGTTTCTCACTCCAAATAGAAACCGAGAAAAGATCAAAAGGTGAAAAATCAACCTATGAACTAAATATTATCACATCAAATGGGACAAATAAAACAATTTTTATAACGGCCACTCCACAATTTAATCAGGAGGGGTTACATACAGGTGCCTTTGGTGTTTTCCGCGACATAACTGAACGAAAACAGGTTGAGTTTGCATTAAAAAAGAGGATGAAAGAGATTGAATGCTTGCAAAGAATTTCGAGCATTATTGATAAAGAAAGTTTGACTCTAGGAAAGTTCTTTAACAAAGTAATAAATTTGATTCCAATGGGGATGCAGCGCCCAGAGAAAACAGGATGTAGTATAATCTACAAGGATCAAACCTTTCAAACCACTAACTACATTCAGAATAAGTATACAGCTAACTCCGATTTATATATCAAGAATAAAAAATTAGGTAGAATTGAAGTTTGTTCACTCCTCGATCACCCCGAAACCTTTAAAGATTTATTCCTTAAGGAGGAGAAAGAGCTAATCGATACAATTGCTAAAATAATATCTGAATTTGTTGAATATAAAAGAAATGAACAGATCCAGAAAGTGATCTATAATATTTCAACAACGGTAAACTCAAGTGAGGATCTTGTTGAACTTATTGGTATTATAAAATATCAACTTAGCGAACTAATCGACACAACCAATTTCTATGTTGTCCTTTACGATGAGGCAAGTAACGCCATTACCCTACCCTACCATAAAGATCAAAAGGATAAGATTTCGGTCTTCCCAGCTGGGAAGACGCTAACAAACCATGTGATTAAAACTCAGAAACCATTACTCGCCTCCGCTAAAAAAATTATTGAACTGATTGAATTAGGATTAGTTGAATCCATTGGAGAACTAGCCGAAATCTGGTTAGGTGTTCCTCTTCTGGTCAAGGGGAAAATCATTGGCGTT
>JAYTVX010000287.1:0-8650 GCA_043743775.1 Bacteroidales bacterium
TATTTCAGTAATAGTATAACCCTCAGGGAACGAAAGCATTGCTAGTGTTGAAGCTGTCGATGCAACCGCTTTTTGCTGGCAATGACCATGAAGTTTCATCTCTCGTTGAGACGATGAAAATGAATCTTTATTGATATTCCCTTTTTCAACCTCTTTCATGAAAAACTCCTCAAATAGCAGTGTGTTCTTCGAAAGGTATGATGCGTAGCAAAGATTTTCATTAGTTGCTAAATCGAGATATTCATCTCTAAAACTGAGTATTGCAGAAGGCTCAATACCGATTAATGGGCAATCATCAGTTACAAGGTTACTTAGCTTTTCAATATTTTTATTGGCAATTTTTTTGGCTGTTCTTATTAGACCTTTTGATATATAGGTTCTTCCACTTTCAAAAATATCAGGAATAATTACTTTATAACCAAGCGATTCGAGTAATTCAACTGCTTTAATTCCAATATGACTTTCGTTGTAGTTAGTAAACTCATCAGGAAATAGAAAGACTCGTTTTGTAGATTTCTTAGGACTTTTCTGATATTTTTTACTCCATTTTTTTAGCGTGATTTTACTAAGTAATGGCATTTTACGCTTTGGTTCAAAGCCTAGGGTCTTCATCAAAATGGGAGAAATGAGACTGTTGGATAGAAAGAAGTTTGTAATACTAGGTGCAATACTTCCCAAAGCATTTATCTTAGTGATATAAGCAACCATTCGGCTTCTTATTGGTATACCGTTAGCGTCATACCAATGCTGGAGGAATTCGGCTTTAAGTTTAGCCATATCTACGCTCGAAGGACATTCATTTTTGCAGCCCTTACATGATAAGCATAGGTCGAGTGCTTGGTATATCTCCCTGTTGTTAAATGGATTATTCTTCTCACTGTGGGTCAAGAATTCACGTAGAATATTGGCTCTGGCACGTGTTGTATTGCCTTCGTGTAAAGTAGCCATATAACTTGGGCACATTGTTCCACTAGCAAGCACTGTCTTACGGCAATCGCCTGAACCATTGCATTTTTCAACAGCGCGTAGCAACCCTTTTACATTTGAGAAATCGAAAATAGTTGAAATTTTTTTCTCTTTTCGACCTGGTTCGTAACGAAGAAATGTATTTAATGGTGGAGTATTGACTATTTTTCCGGGATTGAAAATATTGTCGGGATCAAAAGTATTCTTGACCTCTTGCATTAGACTATAAACCTTATCACCTAGCATTATAGGAATTAGCTCACCTCTTAACCTACCATCGCCATGTTCACCACTGAGCGAACCTCTATACTTTTTAACAAGGTGAGCAACTTCATAGGCAATTTCGCGAAACAGCTCAACATCTTTGGGATCCTTAAGATTTAGTACGGGTCTGAGGTGCAGCTCTCCGCTACCAATATGGGCGTGATAAACGCAATCAAGGTTATGGCTGGAAATGATTGATGCAAATTCCTCCATGTAATTGGGTAGTTTTTCTACTGCAATGGCAGTGTCCTCAACAAGTGATACCGGTTTAGCATCACCCTCCATATTCGAAAGTACACCCAATCCTGCCTTGCGCAAAGCCCAAACTTTTGTGATATCATCACCCCAGACAATTGGGAAATGATATCCGTAGCTTGCTGATCGCATTTCGGATTCCATGCTTAATGCAATCTCTTGTATTTCTTCTTTAGTATCTCGTGTAAACTCAACGATGAGTATTGCTTCAGGGTCGCCCTGAATAAAGAATCTATTCTTCTTCTGCTCAATATTGCCCTTTGTACAGCTAAGAATGATATTATCCATCATTTCAACCGCACCCGGATTGTACTTAAGAGCGATTAGGTTTGCCTTGAAAGCATGATTTCGTTCCGAAAGATGAACTGCTACGACTGCTTTTTGTTTTGGTGGAAGAGGAACAAGGTTTAGCTTAATCTCAGTTATAAACCCGAGAGTTCCTTCGCTTCCCGCAATTAGCTTTGAGAAATTAAAAGATGATGATTTATCACCGAACACACAATTCTCAAGAAGAATATCCAATGCATATCCGGTATTTCTTCGCTTTACTGTTGGTTCAGGGTATTGACGTATTATTTCATCCTTTAATTCGTTATTCGAAAGTTTAGCGTATATAAACCGATAGATATCTCCTTCTTTACCACCAAGTTGCTTCTTTTTAAAGAACTCATCGTTGGAGAGTGGCCCAAATTCATATTCTATACCATCATCTAAAATCATTTTCACCGAAATGGTATGGTCACGAGTGCTTCCGTAAAGTATTGAGTGGGAGCCACAGCTGTTATTACCTACCATACCAGCAATCATACATCGATTGGATGTGGAGGTTTCGGGACCAAAGAAGAGCCCGTAGGGTTTAAGCGTGAGGTTAAGTTCATCAAGGATTACTCCAGGTTCAACTTTTACCCAATGCTCAACTGAATTAATTTCAATGATCTTACCCCAATATCTTGATATGTCGACAACTAATCCTTTACCTACAACCTGTCCGGCAAGCGATGTTCCTGCAGCTCGAGGAATTAATGGGATACTATAATTTTTTGCAAAGCTGATTAGCTTAACTAAATCTTTCTTGCTTTTGGGTAGGGCAACAGCATCAGGTATTTCACGATAAGCCGATGCATCGGTTGCATATTGTATAAGGGTGGAAGTATCCCAACTTAAATCTCCTTCAAGTTGCCTTTTTAAAGATAAAAACCTATCTTCTTGGTGGTTAATCCTCATTTTATGATGTAATTAAAGTGATAAAGGTAGAGATTTTATAATCGTTTTAAACTTTTGAGGTTAACCCTGATTTTAAAAAACTTAAATCAGTGAGACATTAATTTTGTGAAACAAAATTATTTAGTCGAACTGATCCCGAGCTTAGTCGAGGGATCTCTAAGGTTATATTGGCTTCGCCGAGCTTGTAAACTCGGTTTCCAGCAGTTTAGCTGCGATTGATAAATATTTTCAGAAACGACCTCGACAGCTCTGCTACGAGGTAGTATATTAAATGAAAGAAAAATATTTACTTACCGATAAAAATACCTAAATACTTTCTTCTGTATCAAATTAACAAGTAACTTATTAATTATTTTACGGCTCATAAATTCAGAATTGAAATCAAAAAAAAATACTGAAAAAATGAAATAAATCAGTTTGCTTACTATTCATTAGTTTTTTTGAGGAAAAACTATGAGATTATAAGAAAGTATTGTAAAACATGTTATTTATTTTAGTTTTTCATAGAAAGAATGAGTGTTTTTACATAATTTTACATATTCCAAAATATTGTTTTAACTAATTGATAATCAATTAAAATATAATCAAATGATTGTTCTCGTTTTAAACTGTGGAAGCTCTTCGATAAAATACCAAGTTATCGACATGAGTAATAACAGTCAGCTATTGGCAAAGGGGCTTGTTGAGCGGGTTGGGCTTGCAGATGGAATTCTCACCCACAAACCTGAAGGAAAGGAAAAGTATGAAATATTTGAACCTATCCCAGATCATAATGTTGGAATTAACCTTATTCTTGATGCTCTAGTCGATAAAGAGCATGGTGTAATTTCGAGCATAAATGACATTGTGGCTGTAGGTCATCGTGTTGCACATGGTGGTGAGTTTTTTACCGAGAGTAGCCTTGTTGACGCAAGGGTGAAATCTGAAATCGAAAAATGTATTGAGCTAGCGCCACTCCATAACCCAGCAAATCTAAAGGGAATTCTTTCGATGGAGAAATTGCTACCAGGTGTTCCTCAAGTGGCTGTATTCGATACTTCATTTCATCAAACGATGCCGAATTACTCATATTTATACGCTTTACCCTATGAGTATTACGAAAGATTAAAAATTCGTCGTTATGGTTTCCACGGAACTAGCCATAAATTTGTGGCTCAAAAGGCTTGTCGTTTAGCAAGTCTTGATTTTAATGCTTGTAAAATTATTACCTGCCACTTAGGGAATGGAGCATCAATTTGTGCAATAAAAAATGGAAAATCAGTTGATACCTCAATGGGCTTTACTCCAGTTGAAGGTTTGATTATGGGCACACGATGTGGAGATGTTGATCCTGGAGTATTACTTTTCCTTGCTGAAAAGGAAAACCTTAGTATACAGCAGGTTAATGACGTGATTAACAAGAAGAGTGGAGTTCAGGGTATATCCGGTTTATCATCAGATATGCGCGATCTCGAAAATGCTGCGGCCACAGGTAATGAGCGTGCTCAGCTTGCAATCGATATGTACTACTACCGAGTTAAAAAGTACGTTGGAGCCTATGCAGCAATTATGGATGGTGTTGATCTGATCATCTTTACAGGTGGTATTGGTGAGAATGATGATAATATTCGTGCTCACGTTTCTGAAGCGATTGACTTTATGGGTGTTGATTTTGATGCTGATGCAAATCGTGGTGTTCGTGGTAAGGATAAACTTCTTACTAAACCAAACTCAAGGGTTAAGGTTATGGTTATAACAACTAACGAAGAGTTGGTAATTGCTACCGATACTGCAAACATTGTATCGAAGTTAAAAAAATAGTTTATAGGTATGAGGTAGCTATTTTCAATAAGCTGATAATACTTATGACATACTGTTTTTAAATCAGTTAGACTTTAATTTTGTAAAAGAAAATTATTTATTCGAACTGATCCCGAGCTTTGCCGAGGGATCTCTAGGGTTATATTCCCCGCCACTTGCGACGAGGTTGTTCATTATTGATAAACTTAATTACTGAAATTTAAAACACAAGAATATGAAAGTCGATAAATTAGATCAACTATTTGATATTTTAAGAACCAAAACAAAAAAGCGCTTAGTTGCTGCTTTTGCAAACGATTCACATACCATCGAAGCTGTGAGTATGGCGGTTGATATGGGTATTGTTGATGGAACATTGGTTGGCGATGAGGCTACCATTAAAAAAGTTTGCGCAGAGCACAATATTAACCCATCCAAGTTTAAAATTGTTCAAGAAGCTGATGAGATGAAGGCTGCACATAAAGCTGTAGATATCATCAACAAAGGCGAGGGCGATGTTTTAATGAAAGGTCTAGTTAGCTCCGATAAGTATATGAGAGCTATTCTCAATAAGGAAACTGGGCTGTTACCTCCAAAAGCAGTTTTAACCCATGTTACAGTGGTTCAGGTACCAACATATCATAAACTACTTATTGTTGGTGATGTCGCAATTATACCTGCACCAGATTTAAATCAGAAGATAGCCATTACAGAATATTTAATCAAAACTGCTCACTCATTGGGTATTGAAACACCAAAGGTTGCAATTCTTGCTGCTACAGAACAAATGATGCCAGGAATGCCAGCATGTGTTGATGCTGCAATAATAGCGAAGATGTGTGATCGGGGACAAATTAAAGGGGCAATCATTGATGGTCCTTTAGCTCTCGATGTTGCAATTGATCAGGAATCGGCTCAAATTAAAAAGATGACTGGTCAGGTTGCAGGCGATGCTGATTGTATCCTTTTCCCCAATATTGAATCGGGTAACGTTTTCTTTAAAACATGTACAAAATTAGCTGGAGGCGAACTTGGAGCTATGGTTATGGGCGCAAAGGTACCTTGCGTGTTAACATCTAGAGGGGATAGCGTCCAATCGAAGATGTACTCGATTGCCCTTGCCGCCAATGCTGCAAAATAGTTTTACCATTTACCATTTCTAATTATTATCAATGGAAGAATTTAAAATCCTGGCAATCAACCCAGGATCAACATCAACAAAGATTGCGGTTTATAAGAATAATAAATCGGTTTTTCTGAAGAATATCAAGCACACTTCGGATGAGCTGAAGGGATTTTCTAAGATATCAGATCAGTTTGAGTTTAGGAAAGAGATTATCCTAAAGGAACTTAAAGATGCAGATATTCAAATCAACAAGATTATCGCTGTTGTTGGACGTGGTGGATTAGTAAAGCCTATTGAATCTGGCGTTTACGAAGTAAACGAAAAGATGAAGCAGGATATTATTAACTCTACAATGGGTGAACATGCAAGTAATCTTGGAGCCTTTATTGCCGCCGATATTGCAAAGTCTATTCCCAATGCACGAGCATTCATTGCTGATCCTGTCGTTGTTGATGAAATGGATGAAGTTGCAAGAGTTGCAGGACACCCGCTTTTTAAGCGTCTTTCAATCTTCCATGCTCTAAATCAGAAAGCCATTGCTAGGATATATGCCAAAACATTGGATAGACGATATGAAGAGTTAAACCTAATTGTAGTTCATCTTGGTGGTGGTATCTCTGTTGGTGCTCATAGAATGGGAAAAGTTATCGATGTGAATAATGCACTCGATGGAGAAGGTCCTTTTTCACCTGAGCGTTCAGGTACTCTGCCAGCGGGACAGCTTGCTAAGCTTTGCTTTAGTGGTGAATTCACCTACGAACAGGTAAAGCTGATGATTAAAGGACAAGGTGGTTTGGTTGCCCATGCTGGCACCAATGATGCCTACGAGGTAGAGATGAAAGCTAAAGCGGGGGATTCAAAGTCAAAGCGTATACAGGATGCAATGTCATACAATATCGGGAAATCGATAGGAGCAATGTCTACTGTATTAAAAGGTAAAGTTGATGCAATTATTCTAACTGGTGGTATTGCGCATAACGCCGATTTAGTAGATTATATAAAGGAGATGGTTGGTTATATTGCACCCGTTATTGTTTATCCTGGAGAGGATGAGATGCAAGCTCTGGCGATGAATGGCTTAATGGTTTTAAGAGGCGAGATTCAAGCAAAAATCTATAGCTAATATTAAAAGACTAAACACGGAGGCACAGAGATACAGAGGTCTTCATACCTAAGTATATTTGTGTCTTCTTTTTTTATAAAAATTGGATTTGGTATCCTAAGTTCTAATTCTATTCCAATTGGAGAATTGGAGGTCGGTTAAACAAATTGAAGTGTTAACTATTTAAATATAATTCTTCTTTGTGTCTCTGTGTTGATTCTATCTTTATGGAGTTGAGATTGAAACTGGAATAATTTTCCCGTTAAAAAATCTATGCTTATTCAAAGCAAAGTCCACAATGAACTCGGCCATTTCATTTGCTTTAAATGAAGCTTGGTAACCCGGGAATGCTTTCCTTAGCATCTCAGTATCCGTTGAACCAATCGCTAGACAATTAAATACCAGCCCAGTATTCTTATACTCTTCTGCTAAACACTCGGTAAGTGTGGCTAATCCAGCCTTTGCTGCAGAGTAAATGGCTAATCCTGGAAATTTTTGACTTCCTTGGAATCCGCCCATACTGCTGATGTTAATTATATGTCCGGGTTTGTTCATTAAAGGCAGTAAAGATTTAATTAGTATGGCTGGAGCTGTAAGATTTAGCTGAATCATCCTGTTTATCTCTTCTTCGTTAAGTTTATCAAAGGGTTTGTTGATGAGTAGCCCAGCATTATTTATCAGAATATCAATACTGCTAATATTAGTTTGAATATCTGCGAGTAACCTAATCTCAAACAGATCCATATTTTCAAGATCAAAGGTGATTGGGTATAGATTCGCATTGATATTCTGCTGTAAACAGGCTTTTCTAAGGTTCTGTAATTTTGACTCGTCTCTGGCAATTGCTATAATATGGTTGCCGGGATTGGCTGCAAATCGTTTTGCTGTTTCGAACCCAATGCCCCTCGATGCCCCTGTAATTATTATATTCATGCAAATGGCTTTGTTTAAGTAAAACAAAGATAATCCCATAAACGTTTGTTATGAATCATAATCAATTATTTTTTGTACAAGAGATATTTTTTCGTGAAATTTATCGCATCGAAAATGAATAGTTTATGAGAAAGAATTTTATTGTAACAGCTGGTCTTATTGTAATTACTTTGTTGCTTCTCAGTACCAATATACTTGCTCAAGTTAAAGTAAAAGAGCCGAAGAAGTTGTCCGATAAGATTTTTTTTGGAGGAAGCGTAGGAATGGTTTTTGGAACCGTAACCGAAATCGATATACTCCCAGTGGTTGGTATGTGGGTTATTCCTCAGTGGTCGATCGGTGTAGGTGGTCGGTACACGTTTAGAAAAGAACGTGGTAGTTTTATTGAAAATTCTCAACCTTATTCGACTCATATTTGGGGATTATCGGGCTTTACAGAGATATTACCTATACCTGATTTAGATAAGGTATTCAAAATTGGAATACATGGTGGACCAATATTTCATGGTGAGTGGGAGGGTTTGTATCTCGATAAAGACTTACTCGATCCCACTGCTGGAATCGATAAAGGTAAAGGGTGGGTGCACTTGTTTCTGGTAGGAGCGGGTTATAGATTCCCTTTAGGGGATAAGGCGGCTATAAACCTTTTGGCTATTTGGAATCTAACTAGTAGTCGCTATTCTCCTTATGCCTCGAATCCAATGTTTCGGTTAAGCGTTAATTTTTAACTCTTTAAATGCAGCTATATAGATGTGAAAAAGGCTTCGGAATACCGAAGCCTTTTATTATATGTATAGAATAACTCTTTATTCTAACACATTTACATTGGTAGCCTGTGGGCCACGTTTGCCTTGTGTGATTTCAAAAGTAACAGCTTGACCTTCATCAAGACGTTTGAAACCATCTTTTGCAATGCCTGTGTAATGTACGAAAACATCATTACCTTCTTCAGTTTGAATAAAGCCAAAACCTTTAGCTGCATCAAACCATTTTACTTTACC
>JAYTVX010000288.1:0-12473 GCA_043743775.1 Bacteroidales bacterium
ATATATTTGCATTTTTAAAATTCTAAACCAAAACCAAACAATACGACAATGAGTAAAAAAGGTAGTTCAATCAAAGAGGTGTTTGCGTCAATTTTCGCAACTAGCGCTATTCTGGTAGCATTTGCCGTTTCCATGTATCTTTTTAAGTTTATCATGGGAAGCCCAGTTAACTTCGAAGGTGGTAATCCAGCAGGTCACCCACTTCCAGGTAACTATTTAGCTATTATTTACAAAGGGGGTGCAATTGTTCCTATTCTTATGACATGCGTTTTAACCCTATTAATCTTTACATTCGAAAGATTTATTACTTTATCAAGAGCAAACGGTAAAGGTAGATTAAATGCATTCGTTCGTAACCTACAGAGCTTAATGAACGAAGGTAAAATTGACGAGGCATTAGCTGCTTGCGATAAGCAACAAGGTTCACTTGCAAACGTTATGAGAGCTGGTTTAACTCGTTACAACGATCTTAAAAACGATAAAGAATTAGAGAAAGATCAAAAGATCCTTTCTGTACAAAAATCACTTGAAGAAGCTACTGCTCTTGAGTTACCTATGCTTGGTAAGAACATGATTATCTTCTCAACCTTAGCTTCAATCTCAGTGCTAATTGGTCTTATCGGTACTGTACTTGGAATGATCAAGGCTTTTGCTGCTTTGGCTCAATCAGGTGCTCCAGATGCTCTTGCTCTTGCAACCGGTATCTCCGAGGCGCTTATTAACACAGCATTTGGTATCACTGGTTCAACCATCGCTATTGTTATGTACAACTACTTCTCCTCAAAGGTTGATGGTTATACATTCCGTATCGATGAGGCTGGTTTCAGCTTGACCCAGACCTTTGCAGCATCATTAAAAAACTAATTTGAATTTAACTTTTTGGCTTAAACCAAATAAGTACGATCCATGCCAAAGATTAAATTACCCACAAAGTCCCCGCATATCGATATGACACCGATGGTTGACTTATTCTCGGTAGTATTAACATTCTTAATGTTAACTACGACCATGAGACAACCAGAACCGGCTCCTATCGATACCCCCTTCTCTATTTCAGATAAGACAGCCCCCGATGCAAATATTATGACTCTTCTTCTATCAAAGGATAGCAGAGTGTTCTTCAACATCGATAATGGTAAGGATACATCCTTCCATTTTAAGGCTAAAATTCTGAAAGAAATGGGTACAAGGTTTAACATTACCTTTACCCCCGAAGAGGTGAAACAGTTTGAAGCCTACCCGTCATCGATTGGATTACCCATTCAGAATATGAAGAGTTTTCTAGACACGAAAGACGCTAAAGTAAGAGAAACCTTACAGTTAAAAGGGATTCCTTACGATTCAACCGATAATCAACTTCAGTTCTGGGTTCTTGTTACACGTCAGATTAACCCAGCAGTTCAAGCTTGTATTAAAGGTGACAACAATGCTCCGTATCCACTTGTTAAAAAAGTGCTGGATATTTTACAAGATAAAAATGTAAACAGGTTTAACCTGATTACTAATCTTGAAGCTACTAAAGTAACGCAAAGCGAATAGTGATATGGGAGAAATAATACAAGAGGATAAACAAAAAGGTGGAAAGAAGAAGCCTAAGCATCATTCTACCCACATCGACATGACCCCGATGGTTGACTTAATGTGTCTTCTCATCACGTTCTTCATGCTTACTACCGCTTTTAGCAAATCAAAGGTAATGGAAATCGTTCTTCCTGAAAAGATTAAGAAAAACGAAAAGGTTGAGCCACCTAAGATTGCCGAAAGTAGAACGATTAATATTATTCTTGGTCCAGAAAATAAAGTTTTCTGGTATCCTGGCAGAGTAAAAGATTCTAAAAATCCTCCGAGCCTACAGGAATCAGACTATAGCGACAAAGGGATTCGTAAACTGCTACTGGATAGGAATAAACTACTATTCAAAAAGGTAGCGGCTTTTAAGGAGCAGATGGTTAAGGATTTCCCTACCATGAGCAGAGACTCTTTGAACGCTAATATTAAAAGGTTTAATAAGCAGGATGACTCTGGACCTATCGTTCTGATCAAAGCTTACAAGGAGGCAAGATACGCTAATATTGTAGATATCATTGACGAGATGAATATTTGTAATATTGTTCGCTTTGCCCTTGTTGATATAAATTACGTGGAAGAGGCGATGGTAAAAACTGCCATGGGTGGTTCTACCCCATCAACAACACCTAAAAAGCCATAAACTTTGAACATTATGGAAAATGAACTAAAAAATGTTCCCTCTTTCGACGACATCGTTTTCGAAAACAGGAATAAGGAGTATGGAGCTTATAAAATTCGCAAAAAGTATAATCCCACTGTTATGTGGGCAATGCTTGTTGGTATAATAGTACTTGCCAGCGTTATTATAACTCCTTACGTAATGGCTTCTGTTAGTGAACGAAGAGCTCAAAGAGAGGAAAAAGCCGTTACGGCTGAGATGGAGAAATTGGATCAACCCAATGAAGAGATTGCTCCACCTCCACCACCTCCACCACCAGTTGAAGCACAAGCTCAGGTTCGGTATGTTGCACCTGTAATTGTCGACTCAGTTAAGGCTGATGATAAACAAGCCCTTGCAACTATTGATGATGTTAAAGAATCTACAACCGATGAGGCTGTTGTTGAGGTTGTTGAAGAGGTGAAGGAAGAGGTTCAAGAGGTAAAAGAAGAAGAGGTATTCCTTGTTGTTGAAGAGATGCCAAGCTTTGGAAGCGGTGATACAAATGATTTCCGTAGTTGGGTGAACTCAAACATGAAATACCCCGAAGTTGCCGCTGAAAACGGAATTCAAGGTCGTGTTTACATTCAGTTTGTAGTTGAGGCCGATGGTCGCTTAACCAATGTTAGGGTTATCCGCGGCGTTGACCCTGCACTTGACAAAGAAGCCGTTCGTGTTATCTCAAATTCACCAAAATGGAATCCTGGTAAACAAAGGGGTAAGCCTGTACGCGTTTCGTACACTTTCCCAATTACCTTCGTTCTTCAGTAAGAATAGAACTAAGTATATTAAAAACCCTGATTTTTATCAGGGTTTTTTTTATAATATCGTGATCCCCAAAATAATGGGACAATTGGACAATTAGGTAATTGGACAAATACTTCAATCTTTATTTTCACTTTTTTTCAGATTGGCATAATGCCAAATTCTCAAATTGACTGATTTTTTGTAACATTGTGTCCTCCTAAGAATCAATCTCTCGTTAAAAAAGCATAATATGTCCAACCCCATTATAACCACCCGTAGTGCCGAAACAGCAATCTTGGTAGGCGTAATACTTCAAAAACAATCCGATGAAGAGGTAAACGATTATCTCGAAGAACTTGAGTTTTTAGTCGAAACGGCAGGCGCAATAACCAAAAGGCGATTCCTGCAAAAAGTTGATACTCCAAATCCCAAAACATTTATTGGTTCAGGGAAAGTGATTGAGATTAAAGAATATGTCGATCAAAATGAGATTGATCTTATTATTTTTGATGATGAACTCTCCCCCACTCAACTTCGGAACCTAGAGAAAGAGTTTGAACGTAAAGTTTTAGATCGTACAAACCTGATTCTTGACGTATTCGCTCAAAGGGCAAAAACGGCCTATGCAAAAACTCAGGTTGAATTGGCTCAGTATCAATTTCTACTTCCTCGGCTTACCCGATTATGGACTCACCTTGAACGCCAACGCGGGGGAATTGGCATGAGAGGTCCAGGGGAAACTGAGATTGAGACCGACCGTCGTGTTATCCGCGAAAAAATATCAAAGCTTAAAGAAGAACTTAAGAAGATTGACCGACAGATGTCGACCCAGCGCCAAAGCAGGGGAAACATCGTGCGTGTGGCATTAGTTGGTTATACGAATGTTGGAAAATCAACCATCATGAACATGATCAGCAAATCGGATGTATTTGCGGAGGACAAGCTATTCGCAACACTCGACACAACCGTACGTAAAGTTGTTTTTGAAAACCTTCCTTTCCTTTTATCCGATACTGTTGGTTTTATCCGCAAGCTACCCCATCAGCTCGTTGAATCGTTCAAATCGACCCTTGATGAAGTCCGTGAAGCTGATTTACTTCTACATATAATCGATATCTCCCACCCTGTTTTTGAGGAGCAGCTAAATGTTGTTGTTAAGACTTTACAGGAAATTGGTGCAGCTGACAAACCAACACTACTTGTTTTTAATAAAATAGATGCCTATAAATGGGTTAAAAAGGATGAGGACGACCTTTCACCTAGGAGTAAAGATAATTTTAGCCTTGAGGAACTTAAAAACAGCTGGATGGCAAAGGGGAATACCCCAGCTATTTTTATATCGGCTAAGCATAAAACCAATATTGAAGAGCTTAGAGAGAAAATGTATAGTATGGTCAAAGATATTCATATCACAAGATTTCCTTATGATAAGTTCTTATACTAGTAACTATAAAACCCTGTATGACCACGAAAGCAAAGAACCATGTAAAATACTCGGTCATTATTTTTGCTCTATTATCGATCCTCTCTAGTTGTAGCAAAGACGATGAGAGTGTAGTAAAACCCGATCCTTTCATTTCAGAATTTATCGAAGAAATAAATTCTGATAGCCTAAAATCTTCTGTAGAATGGCTTGAAAACATGGGCACCCGCTTTATGTTAGCCAATAATAGAAAACAAGTAGCCAAGGATATTCAGAAAAAATTCATTACGCTTGGCTACCCTGATACCCAAATAGATTCATTCTTTAATTCAAAAGTTTTTAGGGATATTACCTATCAGACGTGGCAATATAATGTAATAGCTACCCTGGAGGGGAGCAGAAGCCCAAATGATTATTGCATTGTAGGAGCACACTATGATTGCTATACAAAAGATGCGGACTTATTCACATTATCACCCGGGGCCAACGATAACGCCAGCGGAGTAGCTGCAACACTGGAAATTGCACGTCTAATGCGAAAGCGTTCATTTATCCCAAAAACGACTATTCAGTTTGTTGCTTTCGCGGCAGAAGAACTTGGTTTATTTGGCAGCTGGGATTTTACAGAAAAATGTGCAAATACCCAGAAAAACATAAAAATGATGCTCAACTTTGATATGATTGCTCATTGGCCTGGGAGTAATCCTGCAGAATGGACTTTAAATATTATTGACTACGACAATTCAAAAACTCTCAGTAAAAAATCCCAAGAGATATGCTTACTTTACACTAATCTGAATACCATTAATGATAATACAGATTATAATAGAAGTGATAGCTACCTTTTTTATAGCTATGGATACGAAGCAATCTTTTTTGCCAGTGCTGCAATGGATAATACATATCATACTATCGACGATATTACGGCAAACTGCAACTTTAACTACTGCCGTGAGGTAACAAAAGCATCATGTGCATTGCTAATTGAAAGCAATAAATAATTCTTATTATGTCAATTTTTCAACTTCCATAAATCCTTTTTCGATTGCCGTTGAGAATTATAATAACCTTAATATTAAAGTATTATGCACATACTTACAACTTTTAACCTTAATCGAAAATCATATATTTTATATCCATGTTTAATTTTAATTGGATGTTTATCTCTTTACCTAATAATTACTGCTGCAAAAGCAGATTCTAAGCCACCAAATCCTTCTTCATCTGATGAACTCTCTTTTCTGGATGTTGATCTTGGAGCATTAAATCAAAATGCAAAATTTGCATTTGAAGGAAAGAACTTTCGAGAGGCAAAAAATATCTATTTAGAGATACTCCACCATAAATCGAACGATGTATCAACACTGTATAATCTAGCAACGTGCTATGCAAAACTTAATAGGCCTGAACTTGCTGCAAAGGCTATCAATTTTGCATTAGTAGCAGGCTTAAATGACATTTCAGGGTTACTCGCAGATTCTGCCTGGATCCCCATTCGAGATCATGCGTCGTTTAAACCTATACTCGAACAGGCTGAATTATTGAAAAAAGAACGGGGAGACTCATTCTACGCTGAATGCAAGATCTTAATTCGCGGACAAGTCAGACAGCCCGATAATTATGACTCCACAAAATCGTATCCCCTGTTAATTGTACTTCATGGGAATGGTGCGAACGCTGAATCAATTATTTCAATAAGAGATAGAATGAAGGCAACAAACTTCTTTGTTGCTGCGCCTCAAGGACCCTATCCAAGGAAAATCCTAGCATTAAATACTCCTGCCTTTAGCTGGTTTCTGCAAACAAAAAACAAGAAATTGTGGGAAAAGGCGGATCCTCCTGTAATGGAATACATCCTAAATATAATCGATGATATTAAATCTCGATTTAGAATCTCTGGGGTTTACATATTAGGGCATTCTCAGGGAGGTTCATTAGCCTACATGACAGGAGTTAATAACCCTGTAGTTATTAATGGAATAATCTGTTTTGGAGCATCAAATCCTGAAGAGTTTTTAAGTACATCCACTATTAATAATGCTGCTTCAAAACTTCCAATATTTATAGGTCACGGGTGGTCCGATCCTTCGGTTAAATTCAATGAAGCACAAGAAACAAAAAACATGTTTATTAAGCATGGTTTTAACGTCACCTTTAAGCCTTTTGATGGTGGCCATTGGCTTGACACCAACACCCTCATTGAAGCGAAGAAATGGATAGAAGAGTTAGAAATCAAGCGAGCAAACAACTAAGCAAATCCGTTCAATTTAGGTCTTAAGAGTCTTTTGCCCATTTTGAAGCATCTTAAGTGCTTTCTCTGCCCTACTCTTTCGAGTATCTTCCTGCTTGGCCGAGCCAACCCAATCGCAGTAACCCTTTTTGTAGGATTTAGCTAGCGTCTCAAAAAATGTTTTGGCTTGGTGGTCTTTCTCAAGCAGACTTTGAAGTTCAGTGGGAATTCCCTCGACGTACTCTCCTTTGGGTAACATAGTATTACTTGTTTTAATTTTTCAGAAATGGCTATGCGTTATCTCATGGCTGAATGTAACCTTTTACTATTCTCGAAATTTAATGCTTATTCAAGACTTGATACTTAAACACCTCTAAGACCAATATACTTGATTGCCTTTAATAACCACTGGCAAATGATCAAACATTAAAATAATTCTCCAACTCTACCAAAGTATCAACATTGGTATTAGTATCTTTAATTATAACTCCTTTTTCAAGTAATAATATTCGATTGCAAATCTCTGTTACATGCTTTAAATCATGGCTAGAAATCAGAATTGTAACACCTTCATCGTTCAACCTCTTCAACTTTGATTTAAGCCATGATTGAGAACTTGGATCCAAATTAGAGAACGGCTCATCAAGAATAATAATTTCTGGATCAGATAGTATTGAAGCTAGTATTCCGAGTTTATTTTTGTTTCCTGCAGAAAGCTCCCTGATGTATTTTTTGGAGGTAATATCTTCGGTGTAAAAATTAGCATTCTCACCTAAGAAATTTAAAACATCAGCGTTGTTCTTCCCATTTAGGCTTCCAATAAACTCTAAAAACTCTAGCGGCGTTAAAAAAGGGATTAAAAAACCTTCATTCAAAAATGATCCTGTATAGCTTTTCCAATCATCAGATCTTGAAACCAGCTTATCCTTAGATTTTACTAAACCCTTTGTTGCTTCAATTAGATCCAATATTAAGCTGAGCATAGTGGTTTTTCCAGCTCCATTATTTCCAACCAAACCGATAAATTCGCCTTGTTTAATTGTTATATTTTCGATGGATAAGGCTATTTTTCGATCATAAACCTTCTGAAGGTTGTTTATCTCTATCATGTTTTTCTATTTTTGTCTGAAACCTAAGGCCATTTTATATTTCCTTTTAACAAATTGATTGGCCAAAATTTGTAATAGGTATTTATTAAACGCAATCCCAATAATACCGATAATCCCTAACGCATAATAGCTATACTGGGGAATACCTAGATAGTTAAACAATAAATATACGAGTAAGGGAAGTCCCATAATTGGAATTATCAGAATAAATTGAGTAACACCGGTTCCCTGATAATTCATAAACTGACTTTTTCCTAAATCGATACGAGATGAATTAAACGTGCAAATAAACAGCAACACAATTGATGTAATACCGATATTATATAGGAGAAGAGCAATATTTATTATGCCTATTTTATAGCTTATGAATGCGTATGGTAACGTTATAATGAATCCCGCAATACATGAAATCGCAAGAAACAAATACTTCGATTTAATGTATTTGAATGGCAATATTTTATTTGCCAAATAGCTATCAAAAAATGAACTTTCCCACGAAAACAGTAACTGACCATAATTCATTGTAAAAATCGAGGTCATTAAAAAACCCATGAAAGTCAGAATCAAGTAATTGTCTAAATTCTTTTTTTGGTAAAATAGAAACCCGTAGGATAGAAAAATTGAACTGATGTACAGCAACGATCTGGGTCGTTTATTTCTAATAATCATTTTCATTTCAATTCTTATTAAATCGCCCATTTCTCCAAATCGATTTAAAAACTGAAGCCCGCTGGTCTTTTCACGTTTATTGGTTTGGATATCTTCGATATAGGAATTCCTTCTGAGAAGATAATATCCTATATTATAGGTAAGTATCGCTATCGCAATTGGGATAAGGATAAGAAATGGTGTGTTTGCCAAGTAGAATAATGCAGCAGAAAAAAAACCTGAGCATGAAATCACTTTGGTGATATCGAGGAAAAGGGAAGAACCCAGAATTGCCAATAATAACAGAATTAGCAATGGCCGTTTCGAAAAATATTTCTTTAATGTAAAATTTAGAAAATTGTTAGTGGCAATGATTGAAAGTACAGTAATTATCCAAACCAAGCAGAATAGGAAAAGATGAGTGGTGCAAATAACTTTTACAAAAAAGGGAAGCAAAAGAAGAAGGGCAATAATATTAAAAAAACTTGAAACACTCTTTATCAAAGGGTAATGCAATAATGTACTTTTCTTAATCGGAAGTGTTAAGTAAGGTTGAATAGATAAAGTGGGGAGTTGTTGAAACAGAAAACGAAAAATCAAATCAAAAGAAAAGTAATAAAACAACAAACCTGTAAATACTTTAACCACATCGCTGTTTTTGTATATTTCAAGAATAATCTTATCGGCAAAAAAGCCAACAACTAAAACATTTAAAATCATATATAAACCTAAAATCCCTAAAACTATATTAATTGCAATACTCTTTTGCCAGAATTGAGACCTCAGTTTTTCTTTCAATTGATGAATAAGCAAAGTATACATATGACTTCTGTTTTGCATAACTACTGGTTAACCTTTTTATTTAATGATACTTAAGACACAAGCACCAAATTGGTTGTATAATACCACCGATTGTTGTCTTAACTCTTTAAAATTAATCAAAAGACACTAATTATCAAGACAAAAGCAAAATACTTAACCGCAAAACTCCCTGAAAATAGGCAAAGTTCATAAAGACCTAGTAATTTTGGCAATTTCGATTGTGCCCTTTGTGGTAAATTACAACAAAATAAAAGGCACAATCCTTTCGAATCATGCCTTTCGTATTATATTGAAATGTAATATTTCTTATCTACTTATAAACTTGTCAACTTATAATCTTTGTTACTACATCCCAAAAGCAAGTTTCGTAATCATTTCCCAGATTCCGCTAGCAAAACCAGTAATAACTAGACCTGCAATGCAAATTCCAAGACCAAGTTTTGTCAACATATCGCTTTTGAAATAAGGGATTGGAGCTTCGCTTTTATTAATAAACATTGCCTTTACAACTAGGAGATAGTAGTAAAGTGATATGATGGTGTTAATCGTTGCAATTAGAACAAGAATGTAATATCCTTTCTGCGCTGCTGCTGCGAATAGGAAGAACTTCCCGAAGAAACCAGCCACAGGAGGAATACCTGCCAACGAGAAGAGGGCAAGCATCATGGTTAAGCTGAGCTTAGGATTAGTATGATAAAGTCCATTGTAATCGTCAATATTCTCTTTGCCTGAAGCATTAGAAATTGCTGCAATAACACCAAATGCACCTAGGTTCGAGAAGATATAAACTAGCATGTAGTAAACAATTGCAGTCATACCCATTTGATTACCTCCAATGATACCAAGCATTAAGAAACCGGCCTGGGAGATACTTGAAAAAGCAAGGAATCGCTTTAGGTTCTGTTGACGAATGGCGAATAGGTTACCAATAGTCATGGTCATCACTGCTAACACCCAGATCACTTTTTGCCAAAGCTCTGAGATATTTGGAAAAACCTTAAAGAGGATTATAGTAAGGATAAATACAGCCGCACCCTTTGAAATAACCGAAAGGTATGAGGTTACATTCACCGGAGAACCTTCGTAAACGTCGGCTGCCCAAAGGTGGAATGGTACCAAGGAAATCTTAAAGGCCATACCAGCTAAGAAGAAAATGAACGCAAGTATCGTAAGGCTATTTAATACTACTGCAGGGCCAAGCAAATCGAAATAGATGCTACCATACATTCCATAAATCATCGAAATACCGTAAAGCATAATACCCGATGAGAATGCTGATGATAGGATCAACTTGATACCAGCCTCAGCAGATTGATTACGTAGTCGATCATAAGCGGCCAAAGCAGCTAAAGGAATTGTTGCAAGTTCAAGTCCAAGGTAGAACATCAGGAAGTCTCCGGCAGAGATCATGAAGAACATCCCGATAAGGGTTGATATTAGCAAGATGTAGAACTCGCTATTCTTTTCGTTATTATCCTCTGTTTTAAGCCAGGTATTCGACTGAATGATGACAATCAGCGTACCGATGTTTAAAATGTTTTTAACTACAACATGAAGCGGTATTGTGGTAAACATTCCCCCAAAGAGGGTTCCCGTTGTAGCAGGGAAAAAACCAACTATTGTATTCACCGCAAAAAGAATAATAGCCAATCCACGGATACGACCTTTGTTCTGAGGGGCAGTGAATATCTCAGCTATTAGTATAATTAGCGCAACAGCTATTAGTACAATCTCATGGCGCATTAAAAGAAAACTATTCAAGTTCATAGTATCAATAGATTAAACTATTATATCCCTGTTGCTATAGATAATTTCTGAATGATTGGAATTAAGCTATGCGAAATCATATTCGATAACCAAAGTGGAGCAAGCCCAATAGCTGCTATCATAACCAGCAGTGCAAGAGTTGAAAGCTTCTCATACCATTTGGCATCAGTTAAATGGTTAAACTCCAAGTTCTTAATCGGTCCTAGCAGTAGGATACCAACAACTCTTAGAATATATACTGCAGTAACTACAATGGATGTTGTGACAATTATGGTAGCAACTCTATGGAAAGTATCGGCGTGTTGGAACGCTCCAACAAAAACGGTCATCTCAGCAACGAATCCGCTTAAACCAGGTAGACCAAGTGAAGCTAAACCAGCAATTACATAAACAACTGATAGGAATGGAATCACCTTCATTAAACCACCCATTTCGTGGATATTTCGAGTGTGGGTACGACCATAAATCATCCCGATTAAAGCAAAGAAAAGAGCAGTCATTAAACCGTGCGATATCATCTGGATAATGGCTCCGTTCATGGAGGTTTGGTTCATCATCAGCAAAGCGAATATTACAAGTCCGCAATGGCTAACTGAGGAGTATGCATTGATATATTTAAGATCTTTCTGTACAATTGCACCGTAAGCTCCGTAAATAACGCTAATGGTAGTAAGGATAATGAATATCCATGCCATCTCGTGTGCGGCCTCAGGCATAAGGAACATTGCTACCCTAAAGCAACCGTAACCTCCAAGTTTCATTAACACTCCAGCATGAAGCATTGAAACTGCTGTAGGTGCGGAAGCATGACCATCGGGTGACCAAGTGTGTAGTGGAAATAAAGCGCCAAGAACACCAAAACCTACAAATGTTAAGGGAAAGAAAAGGCGTTGAGCTGCGATTGGTATTGTTACCTTTGATATTTCAATTATATTGAACGTAAATGGTTGTCCTGGTGCTGCAGAATTGAAGTAGATTCCAAGTAAGCCTAAAAGAAGAAGAGCAGAACCTCCCATAAGCATCATGGTCAACTTCATTGCTGCATACTCTTTTGGTCCACTTCCCCAGATACCAATTAGCAGGTACATTGGGATAACGGCAAGCTCATAGAACAGAAACATGGTGAACAAATCGAGCGAGATGAAGAAACCAAATACCCCAGTCGATAAGAGAATAAGAGAGATAAAAAATTCGCGATTTAAGATCTCAACCTCCCACGAAGCGAATATCCCTGCAAAAAGCACAACTGATGTCAGGGCTATCATTGCAACCGATATTCCATCAACTCCAATTGCATAGTGAATATTGAGACTCGGAAACCACATGATGTCCTGTGTGAAAAGCATCTGGGCAGCATTGCCAGCAGATCTCTCGGTTAAGTACATCCAAACAAGAACTCCAGCAAGAATAAGCTGAATTCCCATTCCAATTGCCGATACAAGCCGAGCCTGTTTCTTGTCATTAGTAAACAGAATCGCGAAAATTGTAAGTGTCGGTATT
>JAYTVX010000289.1:0-1650 GCA_043743775.1 Bacteroidales bacterium
TATTAAGGAGAATGTCTTTTACTCTTTAAATATTGAAGACGCCAATTTAGCCTACAATTTTGATAGTTTAAGGTATCCCAATGAGGTTAGGTACTATGAGATTCCCGAAGCTGAAAAGGTTATAGCATTTGATGGTTCTAAAGAATCAATTCTTAAGTGCAGAGGGGGCAATGATATCAGAACATTGGGAGCAGCAGGTGGTTGGGTCATTTCATCGGTTAGTTTGCTCAAAATTCTTTTAGCCATTGATGGAAACGATAACTTCCCAGATATTATTTCCCTAAAATCGGTTCAAAGACTTATTGAGCACGAAGGCGATTATCAACCTCTTGGGTGGAAAACTATTTACCCGAATGGAAAATGGTGGCGTTCGGGTTCTTTTCCTGGTACATCGGCACTTGCAGTAGTCCGTAACGATGGATTTACCTATGTTTTTTTAACAAATACAAGCCCTTGGCCAGGCTCTAAATTCCCGTATGAGATTGACCGATTGATGAGCCGTGACCTGAAAATGATTGAAGATTGGCCTAAAGTTGATCTTTTCTATCCATCAAAGTCTGTTAATTAAAGAAAAGTTAAATCAACTTAATTATCAATCTCCTTTCTTTGTAAACCAAACTTTTGGGTTTAAGTAGGTTTTGTATCTGCTAAATAGTTCTTTTCCAAGGAGTAAACCGCCTGTCCAAAAAGTAATCTCGGCTATAATAAATACTATCGATGTGATTGATAGCTTTGTTTTGCTATCAATATTAATAAACGGGATTATAGGTAACGTCAAGAATAATATGCATGATAGTATAATTAGAATCAATCCAAGCCAAAATCTCCAATTTTTAATCTTCATTTTAATATATTTATATACAATGCATTAAACTAATCAAAAACGTTTTAGTTTAAAGAGAAATTCTTTTGAAGGGCATCCTCATTATTCTTTACCAATTCATAGAATTTTAGCTGCTTAATTAAGAATTTTTCCATTTTAACCAAGTTCCGGAGTGAATATAACCTATACTTATCCTCAGATTTTAGGAGTAATGACTTGGCAACATCAAAAAGTTTGAATGAGCTATTTGTTGAAATGGCCCCCAGTATTGGGTTAATATCAAGTTTTAATTTTTTTACCAAAACTATTAGTTCAGGATTAGTAGTATTAAAATCATCATCAACATATTCAATTATACCGCCACCATAGAGTTTATTGGGAAGTTTATCGTAGAAATCAAGCAAACAAAAATTTCTAATACACTTAATAAGTACTACCTTTTCGTTAAGGCTGTTTTTTGCAACAATGCTAAGTAGTTCAACTTCGCAACCGTATGTAGTAATCTCATCTTCTGTTGTATATGGTATACCGAAATTCATATTTGTTTTCTCACAATCTTCAATTAGCTCAATGTATCGAGGCTCAAAAATTCTTAAAGGAATTTCCTCACCAGGAAGAAGAAAGGTTTGTAAAGGGAACATTGCGAGTTTAATATCCTGTGATTTCATCACTGAACTATTTTATTGGTGTGAATTTAATTGACACTGAATTGATACAAAACCTCTTTCCTGTTGGTTTTGGTCCATCATCAAAAATATGGCCTAGGTGGGCTCCACACTTCTTACAAAGGACTTCGGTTCTAATCATTCCATGGCTGCTATCCTGAT
>JAYTVX010000290.1:0-1982 GCA_043743775.1 Bacteroidales bacterium
CCCTAGGTACAATACTTACCCTCCCAGCTACTGGCTCCGAGATGAATTCAGGGGGAGTTATCACACGTGAATCTACCAAGGAGAAACTAGTTTTTGGTAGCCCTTTACTTTTTCCTAAATTTTCAATCCTCGATCCAACTACAACCTATTCATTACCCAAGAATCAGGTTGCAAATGGAATTGTTGATGCTTTCATTCATACAACAGAGCAGTACCTAACCTATCCTTCGAATTCACCGATTCAGGATCGATACGCCGAGAGTATTCTTAAAACATTAATCGAAATAGCCCCACAACTTCTAGCAACTACTGACGATTACCAATCTCGGGCAAATTTCATGTGGAGTTGTACTATGGCTCTAAACGGGTTAATTGCTACTGGTGTACCAACCGATTGGGCGACCCATATGATAGGTCATGAGCTTACCGCTTTTTTTGGTCTCGATCATGGTGTTACCTTAGCCATTGTATTACCAGCACTACTGCGTGAAATGAAGGACGATAAACGCGAAAAACTTCTTCAGTATGGCCGTAATGTTTGGGGAATTGAGAAAGGAACTGAGGATAATCGAATTGATGAAGCGATTATACGAACTGTATCATTCTTTAACTCTCTTGGGGTAAAGACTAAGCTCTCGGCATACGGTATTACTGTTGATCAGCTTACTCCAATTTTTGAACGATTCCAGACCCGGCAATGGAAGTTAGGTGAACGCAAGAATATTATACCAAATAGGATTGAGATAATACTAAGAAGCGCACTCTAATTATTGTTTTATCTTTTAAACCCTGATTAATTCTATTTTTTTATTAATTTCGTTATTGGTACGACTATTTCCATTTTGAAATAATTGTGAAAGAAAATCCTTTAGAACCTTAACGAAATGATCAAAACATATTATTTGAAGTATATACTTATTGTATTTCTTTTCATTTGCTTTAAAGCGAATTCAAAACAATTAGACACATTAATTTTTAATAACGATTTCGAGAAGAAAACTTTTCTCGAATACATCAACACTAATAAAGTTGATCCCCTAAGTATTCTTATTTCTATCAACTATACTAATAGATCAGAACTCGTAATAGTTAAAATGAATGACTTTTATAAGACTCTTGAAGATAATGGCATTAGAAACCTAAGTAAGAAGAAACAAATTAAAGAGATCTATAAAAAAGTTCATGCTACTTTCTTTCAGAAGTATTCTGAAGAAGTTGCATTCTCTGATATATTTTCTAACGGCAACTATAACTGTGTAACAGGTTCTGCTCTCTATGCTTTAGTTCTTCAACATTTCAATATTGAATTTTTAATTAAGAAAACTCCAGTTCACGTTTATTTAATTGCAGATCCTCAAGGTGATCAAGTTGCTATAGAAGCAACCGCATCAATTAAAGGACTAATAGTTTATGATGAACGATTTAAGAAGAACTATGTTGATTATTTAAAAGAGAATAAGTTAATCTCAGAGAATGAATATAAGACAAATTCAATTGACGAACTTTTTGAAAAAAATTATAGTAAAGCTGTTACAATTGATTTAATTCAACTTACAGCTTTGCAGTATTATAATAAAGGTATATTTCAATTCAACTTACCTGACTATAAAGAATCGTTAAAAAGTTTAGAAAAAGCTGAATTACTTTTTTCAGATAATTCTATTAAGTTTATGAAAAACAATGCTTTAGTTAATATTCTTAGTGAACAAAATAACACCTAGAAATATAATGGAGTCACGCTAGCAAAATATTTGAATACTAATAATAAAAGTTCACTATCAATAGAGTTTGTTAATGAATTTTTTAATACGGTTTCAAAGGAACAAGTAATTAATCATCCCAATATTTCGGGTTACAAGCAATTTTTCAATGAATTTACACTAAGAGCCTGTTTAAATTTAGTTGCCTAGAAATAAGGCTATTGATTAGCTAATTTGATTAATTTTTCTGAGCTTGCTCAAACACCAATCTGAACAAGCGAT
>JAYTVX010000291.1:0-2336 GCA_043743775.1 Bacteroidales bacterium
ATTGACCAGAAAAGACGCTCGATTTGGGCTCTAGTTTTAAGATCCATCAAACCCAAACTGAAGCGATCAAGCGCTTCCTCACGAATTTGCTGCGCATCATGCCAAGTCTCAAGTAATCGGGGTTGATTTAATGTATCCCACAGCATGTAAATCTCCTTAACGAGCTCATGATCCTGATCATTAACCGTCTCCTCATTATCCCATTCAGGTAAAGTCGAGGTTTCGAGAACCTCAAATATGAGCACAGAATGGTGAGCCGTTAATGAACGTCCCGATTCAGTAATAATATTGGGATGTGGAATGCCATTCTTATTGCTTGCATCTACAAAGGTACTGATTGAGTCGTTTACATACTCCTGAATGGAGTAGTTGATGCTACTCTCGCTATTCGATGATTTTGTGCCATCGTAGTCAACACCTAAACCTCCACCAATATCAACGAACTCTACCTTAAAGCCCATTTTCCAGAGCTGAACATAGAAGTGTGATGCTTCGCGAAGGGCAATCTTAATACGTCTAATCTTTGTAACCTGACTTCCTATGTGGAAATGGATTAGACGCAAACAATCGTGCATCTTGTTTTTATCGATATAATCAAGCGCATCAAGCAGTTCACTGGAGGTTAAGCCGAACTTACTTACATCGCCACCTGAATCCTCCCACTTGCCACTTCCTGAGCTGGCCAGCTTAATACGAATCCCAATATTTGGTTTAATCTTTAAGCGTTTCGATATTGTATTGATAAGTTTCAGCTCATTCAGTTTTTCTACAACTAGAAAAATTCGTTTTCCCATCTTCTGGGCTAAAAGTGCCAACTCAATATAGTCCTCATCCTTATAACCATTACAGATGATCAACGATTCAGGATCGGTGTTGATGGCAATAACTGCATGGAGCTCGGGTTTAGAACCGGCCTCAAGACCGATATTGAATTTCTTTCCATGGCTTACAATCTCCTCAACCACAGGTCGCATCTGATTTACCTTGATAGGGTAAATGATGAAGTTTTGAGCCTTATACTCGTACTCTTCCGCAGCAGCCTTAAAACAGCTCGAAACGGATATAATTCTATCATCAAGGATATCGGGGAAGCGAATAAGCATTGGTGCCGAAACGTCGGAAAGCATTAGCTCATCCAGCAGTTCCTTTAAATCAACATGGTATCCATTGCGTTGTGGAGTAACCGTAACGTTTCCTTTATCATTAATCGAAAAATAATCAACACCCCAACCATTAATATTATACAACTCCGCGGAGTCATCTATTTTCCATTTTCTCATGACAGCTAATGTGTTAGGGTTAATAAATTAATATTCTAAAAATTATGCGAATATATCTAATGTTATTAAATATTAGACGATTTATTTACTAAACGATAAACTATTTTGATTTGTTTAAGTTCCACGCTGTTAAATTAAATTCCGACTCCACTTTATTCTCAATATTATCGGGTAAATAGCTATAGAAATCGAGGTTGGTATATTTCTCAACGCTATCGATCGAAACAGCATAATTTCTAATCGAATCATTTATCTTTTTATTAGGGAAAATAAATCCGATTCCTTCATAGGTTGAATTATGGAACACTAAAATAACCTTAAAGTAATGACCAGGAACAGTAACACTATCGGGCCCAATCTTCTTGATATTATCCTTAAATACTGGACCAGTATAAACTTTAACTGAATCGAATTCAACAGCCCAATGACGAACCTTCTCCTCTAACTTCTTCCATTCACCACGGTTAAACGAGGGAACCTGAGGACTTACATTGCTGTAGTAGAAAGTCTCCTTCATCGCATCGGATGACCAGCTCATATCGGCAGCAGGAACCATATGCCCCTTATCATAGCCCGATTTCTTATAATCGATATCATCAGCTGTTTGGGTCGATACCATCGGATCGGGAACAAAATTATTAGAACGTGGCTCCTCCCCTCCTACATGATTCTTGCGAAGGGTGTAGCAAACCCATGCAGGTTGCTCATTCTCCTCGCTGTATGCCAATGTATAATACTTATGTTTAACAATCTGGTACTTTTCATGATTCAACTGCCTTGAATGTTCAACCATTGCCTTTACCTGTATTGGCTGTTCTTTTGATATTTCAGTTTTCGTCTTAGCTGGAATTGGTTTGCACCTTACATAAAAATAGATAACGGCTCCAATGATTACAAAAATTAAAATTACTGTTAGTGTTTTTTTTGTCATTAGGTTTAATGTTTTAATGTTATTTTAGAGCCTGTTTAAATTTAGTTGCCTAGAAATAAGGCTATTGATTAGCTAATTTGATTAATTTTTCTGAGCTTGCTCAAACACCAATCTGAACAAGCGAT
>JAYTVX010000292.1:0-1903 GCA_043743775.1 Bacteroidales bacterium
AAAAGAATCAATAACCTCATGGGTTACTACACTTTTAGACGTTGAGTAATCGTCTTGATAGCAATAGGTACAAGCAAAATTGCATGAGTAGTTCGGGACAAAAAAGAGTTGAACCTCATCACTATCCTTTGAATCGTTAAAATCTAGGTATGCATTTTTATACTTAACCTTCTCTAAGTTTTCATCAACTACATATCCTTTCTCGATAAACTCGGATAAATGCGAAGTCTCCTTAACCCCATTTTTCTTTATATCGGTAAGTTCTTCTGCCTCTTTGGGATTTAGTATATCGGCATTTCTATGAAGAAGATTAACAACAAAGTAGTTGTCGGAGTCCTTTATTTTTGAGAGGATATTATATTTTGAGTACTGCATTGAATTCATTTTGTGTATGTTAACCACTAAAATCCCTCGACTACGCTCGGGATCAGTTCAACTAAATAATTTTGTTTCACAAAATTAAAGTCTCACTGATTAATCGTGACAACCTGCCGATAACTTGGATATTTTAGCACAGCATTGGGCTACTTTAGCAGTTGATTGTTTGATCATTTCCTTTAATTCGAATTTCTTTTTTACTAAACTTTTCACGTCAATTATTTTTTAAGTTATTATTAAGAATATACTACCTTTTATGTTAAAGATAAATGTCGCTCACCTTACGCTCACCCCTTAGTCCCCTAAAGGGGAAATCTGCGCACAAGGCTGCCACTTCAGGGATTAAGGGTGAAGTGGAAAAACCAATGTATATTTAACATAACACAACCTGTTGTTTTGCGATGCGGTTGCTATTTACAGCCACACTTCTGATGTTTTGTTCCTGCTATGGTAAAGCTAGCCACTTCGGCCTTTCCCTTAGCATACGGAAGAGATTCCTCTATGATTTGAATAGAATTAAAGCCAGCCAGTTTCAGAATTTCCATGTACTCAGATTTTGTTATCGAACCTGCCCAACACTCAGCTACAGCAACTGGATCGTTACGATACTCATCAGGAATTGGTGAAGTGGAATAAATATCGCTAACTATAAAACGACCACTGTTCTTAAGAATTCTGAATACCTCATTCCAAACCGCTTGCTTATTTGATGCGTGGTTGATAGTGCAATTCGAAATTACTAAATCTGCTGTATTACTTGGAAGAGCAATTGATTCGAGATCACTTTTAATAAAACTAACATTAGCTACACCAAATTTCTCTGCACTCTTGCGGGCTTTATCAAGCATACCTTGAGAAATATCAACTCCAAAGACATATCCGGTTTCGCCAACCAATTCAGCGAGACGAAAAACATCTCGACCTTGTCCGCTGCCCAAATCAACACAAATTTCACCAGTTTTAGCTTCGGAATGGTCAATTGCACCTCCACAGGATAGGCAGCAATCCGAGGCAGCCAGATCGCTGTATCGTTTATTAATTTCAATGGTTTCCATATTACCTCACTTTGTTTATTTGTCCTACAAGGAATTCCTTCGTTTTGTAACCCACGAATCGATTAACCTCCTTACCATCTTTGAAAAGAATCATCGTTGGAATGCTTCGTACAGAATATCTAGCGGCAATTTGCTTCTCTGTTTCCACATTTAGTTTGCAGGTCTTAACATTTTCAAGTTCTTCATCAGCTAGAGCATTGAGAACTGGGGTCATCATTTTGCATGGCATACACCATTCGGCCCAGAAATCAACCAAAGCTACCCCAGTCTTTATTTGCTGATTAAAATTCTTTTCGGTGAGGTGCTTAATCTTTTCGCTTTCGGCAACATTTGCGGATTTTGCCATTCTCTTGTAGGAAAAATAAAAATAGCCGAAAAGCAAGACAAGAAAACCAAAAATAATAGCTGTTATAATCATTTTAGAATTCTTATTTGTTATCCTTCTTCGTATTTAACCCTATCGGCAAGTA
>JAYTVX010000293.1:0-1830 GCA_043743775.1 Bacteroidales bacterium
TAAGGAGCTCACTTTTGATGAAGCCGAAATGCTGATGCGTTTTGCATCCGATAACGATTCAACAATAATCCCATGACGACCCTGTGAGATAAACTTGAAGAGGCCTGAATGCCCTGAAATTGCCATTATGTCTTTTAATTCCATACTAATTGTTTTCTTCGATTATGAATGCAAAGTTAATAAAATACAAATATGAAAATAAGTTGATAGTTGTTTGTTGATGGTTGTTCGTAATTTTATACTTATCGTAAGTTCACTTGTCACTAGTCACTAAACACTTGCCACTAATTAAACCCTCTCTCCTTCTTGATTTTATCGTACGCTTCGGTAATCTTCTGGAATTTCTGTTCCGCATTTCGTCTAACATCATCGCCAAGATAGCCAACTTTATCGGGGTGATGTTTTACCGCTAAGCTGCGATACGATTTTTTGATTTCCTCATTCGTAGCAGTAGGTTCAAGCTCAAGGATCGTGTAGTAGTTATTGATATTCACCACAAACATCGCTTTGATGGACTCATAATCTTGGGATGAGATGCCCATAAAATTGGCAATATTGCTAATCACATCCAGCTCATCTTTGCTAACAACACCATCGGCATAGGCAACGCCAAAAAGTAGATGAATTAGCTGAAGCCTCGATGGGTAGTCAACATTATCGCGAATCTGATTACAAACATCACTAAGGGGAACCGGCTGTTTAAGAATATCACGAAGAAGAATCATTGCTTCCCGAGAAGCATCAGGCCCAAAGTTGTCGAGGAAATATTTTTTGACAAAATCGAGCTCCGACTTTAGAACTTTCCCATCAGCCTTCATTACTGCAGATAGAAGAACCAATAAGCTAACCATAAAACCATTTCGGTTTGATTCTCCGGTATAAACCTTTGTATGAATTTCGGCGCTATCAAAAATAGAGCCTATTGCAAACCCAAGGATACCCCCAATTGGCCCAAATATTGCCCAACCTAAACCTCCGGTAATCCACTTTCCATATTTTCCCATGGTACTAAGTATCTTTAACTATATCGTTTATTACTCTGACTATTTGGGGTAATATTAGCTTAACCCCATCGTTTTCGATGATGTAATCACTTCTTTTAATCAACTCCTCCTGTGGAAATTGATTTTGCATTCTACTCAAAATAGTATCCTTGCTAAAACCATCACGTTCCATAACCCGTTTAACTCTTAGCTCAACGGGTGCTATAACTGAAATAATTTTATCGACACCCTTATATGCACCGCTTTCAAAAAGGATTGCGGCCTCTTTTACCACTAAAGTTCTCGAGCTGTATGTTAATACCCACTCGTTGAAATGCTTCGCAACCGCTGGATGTACAATCGAGTTTAATTTTTCGAGCTTTTCCTGATTCGTAAATACAATTTCCGATACTCTTTTCCGGTTTAGCTGGCTATTCACATAGATATCCTCACCAAAAATTGTCTTGATGCTTGATACTAAACTTGAATCGGTATCAATAATTCGACGTGCTTCTAAATCGGCATTATAAATAGGATAACCCATAGCGGAGATGATCGAACAAACAAGTGTTTTGCCACTACCAATTCCACCGGTTACACCTAGTATAATCATTAACGTTTTTCGATAATATACTCAACATATTTGGGGCTAAAATCGACCAGGCTTAAGAATTCCGGTAGATCAACAAGCTTAACCTTCAACTTCTTGCTGATTGAGCTGCTAATTAGGCTATAATCAACCACTGCTTTAAACATCATTGGTTTCAATGAGAAATATTTGCTGAGTACAACATTGCACTTAACATCAATGCTCTTTGGAATAAACATTAACCTAACACTATCGGGC
>JAYTVX010000294.1:0-4331 GCA_043743775.1 Bacteroidales bacterium
ACTTCTTCTTTCTGATAGATGTAAGCATAGCAAATTCTATATATCCTATGCCTGAATGTTTCGTAGACCTCAGAAAACAACTTCTCTTTTTCCTTTAAATCCATTATTAAATGAATTTCTTAATATTTTCAATAAACCATTCCTTGTCGTCAAGCATGATAAAGTGACGAGAATTTTCATTAATAAATATATGATAATCTTTAAGATCTTTAAACTGATCGTTAATCCTTTGGTCTATTGAAGCCCCATCAAGCCCCAATTTTTTAAAAACCGATTTTGAGCACAGCGCTATGGTTGGAATGGTTATCTCCTTCAAAAGAGGGCGAAGATCATTCGATAGCATATAGGTTTGTACCTCTGTTACGTGCTTTCTATCGGACTGAATGATATTATTATAAATCAACTTTTCATTTATTGAATCTGAAACTAGCTGCTTTGCATTTTGTTGCCAAAAGTCCGAGTAATTTTGATCAGGCAGTGCCGATATTTGGTTTTTAAATCCAATGGATTGTTGCCTTCCAAATTCTTGAGTGAATGCAGGATTATACATGGACAGGGAGAAAGGATAGGAATCAATAATTATAAGCTCTTTAAAAAGATCAGGATTGCTAGAGGCTAATTGTATGGATAGAAATCCTCCAAAACTATGCCCCATGAGTATTGGCTTATCTAGGTTTTCAGCATTAATGTATTGCTTTATTTCATCCATCACCTTTGCGAAATCGGGAATATTTTGATTTTTTTGTCCGTTTAGACCTTTGATGGTGATGATATGGCATCTGTTTTTTAATGATAGCACATCAATAGTCTCTTTCCATGTATCGATTCCACCTAAACCGGGAATAATTACTATTGATGGACCATTTCCAATACTCTTTACATCGATTGTTTCATAACCACTAGCAAACATATAATTGCATAGGAATAGAATTGCAATAATTATTTTTTTCATACTCTTGAATTTTGATTTTTTACTTTAGTATCCCAGAATTATAAAATATTACAGCGAGGTGATGAAATAATATAAAAATATTTTTTTTGAGTTGATATCTTAGCAATGTTTCCTTAATCAGAGATTGTTTATTCAATTTATTAATGAGTTCTGATGATTTGGAAGACTCTTGGGTTATAACTTTTGATAGGATGACAATTACCTATATGTCGTTTAGTTTATATTGATTTTTCTCTTTGATCAGGCCCGAATCAACGCGAGTAGGGTAGGGCTATGATCTTGGACCAAAAAAACCGAAGAGATTCGGTTTTTTTGGTTTAGCTATCAGGAATTAATTTGGCCGGGGAGAACCTCGGCAGAATGGAGTAAGTATATCTTTAAAGTTATCTCTTTTTACTCATTGCCTTTTCGTACTTCTTCATATCCTTTGCAATAAACTCACTCGTTTTCGCATTAAATTCAGCTTTGAATGGTTCAAGTAATGAATTTACTGGAAATTTCTCTACGAAATATGCGTAATCATCACATTTTTGGGTCTTAATGGGCTCAGATCGGTTGTATGCCAGCTGTTCTTGACCAGTAACTTTTACTTTGCCATCTTTGAGGTAATAAACATTAAGGTATGACTGAATTGCCATTGAATTCATTTTGCCTGTTTGAGACATGTTTACGACATATTCACCCCATGTTTGAATATAAAACATTAATGGTTCATTCAATGCAGCCCAATCGGGTTCTCCTTTTAGCATCCCCGATGTTTTTAATGGAACAGTGGAAAAGTCACCAGCGACAAAAGCGGTAGTATTAAAACCTTTATTGAGTTGATCTATTATCCCATTAACTACATCGGTGTATTCTGCTGGTAATGGGGTTGTTTCTCCAAAAGCTTCACAACCTGTTCCAGGCAAATTGCTGCCAATAGGAGGGGTGGTGTGCGGTACATGCGCAAATGGAGCGTTTTTGAAGTAGACCTTAACAACTTTGGCCTCATCAATCCTTTCCTTCAGGGTTTGTCCTGATACATAGAACACAGTACTCGATAAAATAACCAGAACGAATGCTAGTTTTGTCAATTTTTTCATAACCTAGTGGATTAAGTTAGTACTGAAAGGCACTGATTATTTAGTTTGCTTTAAGGTAGCCTAAAAGAATATAGTTTTTCGGCATCCTCTCTTTAATCAAATATAAAGCAAATATTGTTATGTGTCAATGTATTATTCATAATCTGTTTCGCAGATATTTCTAGTTTGAATGGAGGTGTTATGATAATAGAGGGGGTAGGGTAGGAAGAAAAAAACCCCGAATCTCTTCGGGGTTTTAGGTTGGCTAAAGTTCTATCTCGATATCGTTCCGGTCAAAAAAGTGGAACTCTAATAAACTGTATGATGATATGGGTATGAGCTTAATTCTGCAGCTATACTTGAGCATCCATTTAATGCGTTTGGATATAAATCCTTTTGAAATATACGCTGCAATGTAGGGGTGCAGCTTAAGAGCAAGGTTTTTGAGGCCTCTTTCGTTCACAAGAAAAACAAGCAGGTTCTCAATCTGCTCATCGAAGATGATTGTTGGTGAAACCTCGCCGGATCCCTTACAGGTAGGACATTTCTCACCAATACTAATTTGCATTTCGGGTCTAACCCGCTGGCGGGTTATCTGCATCAAGCCAAATTTACTCAAGGGTAAAATATTGTGCTTGGCGCGATCCTTGGCCATAAGATCTTTCATCTTATCGAATACAACCTGCCGATTCTCCTGGGAGTGCATGTCGATAAAGTCAACCACGATTATCCCCCCCATATCCCTAAGCCTTAGCTGGCGGGCAATCTCTTCGGCAGCCGAGAGGTTAACGTCAAGGGCATTGGTCTCCTGATCATTGGTTGCTTTTGAACGATTCCCGCTATTCACGTCAAAAACGTGAAGCGCTTCGGTATGCTCGACAATTAGGTAAGCTCCGCTTTTGAACGATACGGTTTTCCCAAAAAGTGTCTTGATCTGCTTATCAATCCCAAACTGATCGAAAATGGGAACATTTCCCTGATACAACTTAACGATCTTCTCCTTCTCAGGGGCAATGGTATCGAGATACTCTTTGATGTCGTTGTAAACATTCTCGTCGTTAACGTGAATGTTGTTGAACGATACATTAAGCATATCGCGCAGGATGGTCGATGTGCGTTTCAGCTCGCTAACCAATAAGCTTGGAACGGTGGCCGTTTTTAGCTTCTCAAAAGCGACATCCCACTTCTTAATAAGCCCACGAAGTTCGGCATCGAGTACAGCAACCTTTTTCCCTTCGGCCGCAGTCCTTACGATAACTCCAAAGTTTCGAGGAATAATGCTTTCCATTAGGCGTTTCAGCCTTTTTCGCTCTTCCGGCGATGAAATCTTTTGTGATATCGACACCTTATCAGAAAAGGGCATCAACACCAAATTGCGTCCAGCAATTGAAATTTCAGAGCTTAATCGAGGTCCTTTAGTAGATATAGGTTCTTTCGCTATTTGAACTAGAATTGCCTGACCGCTGCTAATGATATTCCCAATTTTCCCGTTCTTGTCAATCTCCGATTCGAGCTTAAGCTTGGTAATCGGTAAAGATTTGTTCTTTTTTGATATTGTTGACTGAAGGTACTTATTGAATGTTTGAAATTGAGGCCCAAGGTCGAGGTAATGAAGGAATGCATCTTTTTCGTAGCCTACATCTACGAAAGCTGCATTTAACCCGGGCATTATTTTTTTTACCTTACCGAGATAGATGTCGCCAACCGCAAACTGGACGTTGCTTTTCTCCTTATTGAGTTCAACAAGTTGCTTGTTCTCAAGAAGGGCTATGGCAATTTCAGTTTCACGTACATCAATTACAAGTTCTATATTCACTTCTGTTTAGTTTGTGATATAAAGTAAGGTAACTAGAAATGCGGCAACCTAAAGAACACATGGCTCTTTAGGTTGACATCATATTTATAAATATGTTAAGAAAAATAGGGATTACTATTTATTCTTTTTTTTGTGACGGTTTTTACGCAGACGTTTTTTCCGTTTGTGAGTGGCCATTTTATGCCTCTTCCTCTTCTTTCCGCTTGGCATGATATTTCTTTTTATACGTTAAAAAAACAATTAATTACTTCTTTACGTGGGTCTTAACCTTGTTAACAAAGGTTTTGGCTGGTTTGAAAGAAGGGATAAAATGCTCAGGAATAATGATGGTAGTATTCTTAGAGATGTTACGAGCAGTTTTTTTTGCGCGTTTCTTAACGATAAAACTACCAAAACCTCTTAAGTAAACATTTTTTTCTTTTACTAAAGAGTCCTTTACTGTTTCCATGAAAGCCTCAACGGTTTTCTGAACAGTTACCTTCTCGATTCCAGTATTCTTGGA
>JAYTVX010000295.1:0-4334 GCA_043743775.1 Bacteroidales bacterium
CGAGGATGAGAAGGGTACCGGTTTAGGATTACTCCTCTGCAAGGAATTTGTGGAAAGACATGGTGGTGAAATTTGGGTGGAAAGCGAATTGGGCAAAGGGAGTGAGTTTAAATTCACATTACCTTTGTGCAGTTAATACTTTTAGAACTCCCTTGACCTGGATTGCAAACCCAGTTCAATTTACTATCAGAATTTTCAATCCGCATAAGCATATACTCGCTAAGACTATTGTCGCTATTGTGCTTGGTTAATTACACCCTCCGATAGCGTAGCAATGCTTTTCGTGAAAAATTGTAAAGAAATAAATTAGCCACGAATGTACGAATAGGTTTAACGATGAATGCATGTTAATTCGAGGTTTTATTCGTGAACACGTGGCGATTCTTTTGGCATCTGCATGTGATTCATTATTATCTTTTAAAATAATCTTGGCTGATTTCTCTAACTGCTTTTTGAACTATTTATTAAAACTAAAAATTCTTTGCCATAACTATTCTGTGTAAAGTAATTTAAGTAAATTGACATGTATTAATTATTATTTAAAACATTAATATAAAAAGTTATGAAAAATCTATTTGTCACATCTCTGCTTATTGCATTCTCATGCTATTTGAGTGCCCAGACGAATAAAGTTGTAATAGGCACCATCGATACGCTTAATTCCAAAATACTGAATGAAAAGCGTACGGTTTGGGTTTACGTACCTAACCACGGATCAGATAATAATTTCTCTAAACGGCGCTACCCAGTTGTATACTTATTGGATGGAGGCGCCCACTTTTATTCAGTGGTAGGCATGATCCAACAGTTAAGCTCGGTGAATGGAAATACAATTTGTCCTGAAATGATAGTCGTTGGTATTACCAATACTGATAGAACTAGAGATTTAACCCCGACTCGCGATACTTTAATGGAAAGAACTTCTGGAGGGAACGAAAAATTTATCTCATTTATCGAAAAGGAGTTAATCCCTTATATCGATTCACAGTATCCAACAGAACCCTATAGAATGTTTATCGGGCATTCTTTTGGAGGATTGACGGTAATCAATACGTTAGTCCATCACACCAATTTGTTCAATGCCTATGTTGCTATTGATCCTAGCATGTGGTGGGACAAGCAAAGTTCTTTAAAGGAAACGGAGAAAGCGCTATCCGAGAAGAATTTTAAGAATGTATATCTCTATTTAGGAACGGCAAACACAATGGAGGAGGGTATGGATACCTTAAGAGTTAAGAAGGATACTTCAAGATTTACACAACAAATTCGTTCGGGACTAGAATTAAATAGCCACATAAAGAAGAATAAACAAAATGCTTTAAATTATCAGTTTAAATTCTACAGTACCGATAACCATGGCTCTGTACCACTTATTGCTACATACGATGCCCTACATTTTATCTTTAGCTACTATACATTAAACCTAACCTTCAAAGACTTTACCGATACAACGATGGCCTATCCGCAAAAGCTTGTAAATCATTATAAGAATATATCTGAAAAATTGGGTTACAATGTATCTTCCGAAGATAGGATTAATGCAGCTGGATATGGTGCCTTAAGTAGGAAGAATTATTCTCATGCAGAATATTTTTTCAAGGTTAATGTTAATAATTACCCTGAAAGTTCAAATGTTTACGATTCACTCGGTGATTACTATGTTGCGGTAGGTGATAAACCAAATGCGATAGTTAATTTTACGAAAGCTTTGTCAATTCAGGAGAATCCTGACACAAGAGAGAAACTCGGAAAACTACAAGCGAAATAATTAACGATCAGGCAGTCGTAGCGAAACTCTTTCCCATATAAAAAAATATGTACAAATTGGGGTTTTAGCAATTAAAGCATATATTTATAATCAGTTTGAGCGTCATGCTCCAAAGCCTTTTATCATAACTTAAAGATATAACTTATGTCAAAGGGAAAAGTCATTTTACTTGCACTTCTATTAATTGTATCAGCCGTTATAATACATTTTTTTGTGAATGGTGAAAATACAAAACATGACTATACATTAATAGAGTTCTTCACTGGTTTTATATTCGGAATAGGAATCGTTACCCTTTTATTGGCAATCTTTGGGACAAAGAATAAGAAATAATTAAGACTGAAATTAGTACCTCATGTATCTATTTTTTGACACGGAAACAACTGGGCTTCCCAAGAGCTGGAAAGCACCTGTAACAGACCTGAACAACTGGCCTCGCTTAGTTCAATTAGCTTTTTTATTTTACGATAAGAGCGGGAATAGGATTGTTGAGGGAAACCATATTATTAAACCCGAAGGTTTTACCATCCCCGTTGAAGTATCAAGAATTCATGGGATCACAACAGAAAGAGCAAATCAAGAGGGGAGACCTCTTTTAGCCGTTTTGCAAGAATTTCAATCACTAATTGATCAATCAGAATTTCTTGTTGCCCATAACATGAGCTTTGACGAGAAAATTGTTGGCGCTGAGTTTTTGAGAAATCGGATGCAGGATAGCACCGCAACCAAAAGAAAAATATGCACCATGCAGAGCACAACCAATTTTTGTGCGCTCGAAGGACCCTATGGTTATAAATGGCCTAAACTTTCTGAATTGCATATTAGGCTATTCGGAAAAAGTTTTGAGGAAGCGCATAACGCTGCCGTTGATATTCAAGCAACGGCAAAATGCTTTTGGAAGCTAAGAGAGTTGAAGGTTATATAATAGTACTACTTGGGCAATATCAAAAATCATAATGCATTTCTCGTTAACAGTAAAGATGGAAAGGGGCTGAGTTAAATAATCGCGAAAGATTAAAATGGATAATTCTCTTATCGCACCATGCGGAATGAATTGTGGGATTTGTTTGGCTTATCTCAGGAAAAAAAACATTTGTTATGGTTGTAGAATTGACCGCGGGGAGAAATCAAAAAGTTGTTCCTGTTGCATCATTAAAAATTGTGGCCTATTAGCAAAAACGCAATCGAAATTCTGTTTCGACTGTTCCAAATATCCTTGTACCCGATTAAATCAATTGGATAAAAGGTATAGAACGAGATACAAAATGAGCATGATAGAGAATCTCGAAAACATCAAAAATATTGGATTGGATAGATTTGTCGATTCTGAGATTGAACGGTGGTCTTGCAGTAGCTGCGGGGCGCTAATCTGTGTGCATCGAGGAATTTGTTCGAGTTGTAAAGAACCCCACAATTATTCGGCCTGATTTCTCCCTGAAGATTTTAATTATTTAGTTTTTGAATCAGTGAGACTATAATTTTGTGAAACAAAATTATTTTGTCGAACTGATCCCGAGCGAAGCCGAGGGATCTCTAGGGATATATTCCCCGCCGATTGCGGCGATAAGAAAATAATTTCCGTTTAGATACCCCGACCGCTTGCGGCGAGGTAGTTCATTAATTGATTGATGATACTATGGATATCATCTCATATTCTATAATCGGATAGTTAACGCGACGATTATCAAAAAAAAGAGGATGTGCTTTGGGGACATCCTCTTTAAGTTTACTTTATGCCGTTTGCTTAATTGCTATTCGGTAGGTATATGTATAGAAGATATGCCTTCTGGCAAACCTCACTTGGGTCGATGAGTTAACGAATTTATTGTAAACATTTCGGGGAATTCCGAAGTACTCATAAGCACTCCCATCTTGAAACGTAATTGTTAACGTTTGCCCTTTGTAAGTATGATTATCAATAATCGAGTTGTTGGTTGTTTGGTTATACTCCTCTAGGTTAAATGCTTGAGTCTCGGGTGATATGCTCACTAAAAAGTGATACGCCTCAATTATGCTTTTACTCTTGTCCTCCGCCTCAACTTGGCGCTCCTCATCTCCAATAAACTTGTCGGGATGCCACTCCTTCATTAAATTCCTGTAAGTAGTCTTTAACCCTCCTAAATCGGTTTCAGGTGTGATATTCAATAGTTTTCGATATTCAACAATACGCTTCATAGATATTTTTCAAGTGATTTATTTTTTCAGCCGACAAAGGTAATCAAAAGGGTTAATCTACCTAAATGTATTTTGCTGTAGTAGAGGGTACTTAAATTCTAACGGCTGATTTATTTTAGCAAAACCTTGCTAAACGTGGTTTTCGAACGCAGTTCATTTCATTAAAAATAAGTGTAACTGAACCATTAAGTTCTTGTTTGTAAGAAAAAATGGCTAAGGTGTAGTTTTCGCTTTAAGAGTTTTTAACCATTCAAATTGGGTGTTTATCCGGTAACCTTCTATTTTTATAAACAAATCAATATCAACTTAATCTGCGAAATTATGACAGAAGCATTAAAAATCTCTTTTATGATGATTATTCTACTTGGTTTGATGACAACAGGAGTAGTCG
>JAYTVX010000296.1:0-12050 GCA_043743775.1 Bacteroidales bacterium
GGGTGATATGAGTAGTACATTTTCTGTTGGAAAAACATTCACCGAAAAACAAAAAGAAATTTATCGAATCACCCTTGCTGCGCATAATGGAGCGATTGATATGCTAAGACCGGGTGTACATTTCCGCGATGTTCACATGCAGGTTGCTCGAACAATTTTTGATGGTATGAAGGTTCTGGGCTTCACAAAAGGCAATACCGATGATGCTGTCGAGAATGGTGCTCACGCACTCTTTTTTCCATGTGGAACAGGACATTTAATGGGGTTGGATGTTCACGATATGGAAAACTTAGGCGAACAGTGGGTTGGATATTGCGGTGTTCCTAAGAGCAAACAGTTTGGTCTAAAATCGTTGAGGCTTGGGCGTGAGTTAAAGCCAGGTTTTATCTTAACCATCGAGCCAGGAATCTACTTTATTCCCGAATTGATTGACCTCTGGCAGAATAATGGTACGAATAAAGACTTTATCAATTTTGAAAAGGTTAACGAGTATCGCAACTTTGGTGGAATTCGTAATGAAGAGGATTTGCTAATAACACCAACTGGTCATAGAATTCTTGGGAAACCTCTGGCTAAATCAATCGAAGATGTTGAGGCAGAAAGAGCCAAAGCGTTTTAATAATGAAATTTAAATATCTTTGATCACCAATGCTTTAAAACTTTAATATGGCAAAAAGTTTTGTTACGCCCTTTGTGTTGACCCTTTCAGTGTTTTTTTTATTTTCCTGTCAACCCAAACCCCGAACAGCAGAGGAAGTTCTATCTAGGATAGCAATTATCGATAGCATTAAGCCGATTACCAACGACTCCCTCTTCCAATCAACCTATGTGGTGTGGTTTAGGATGCCTATCGATCACAACAATCCGAATAGCCCCACTTTCCCCTTAAAGATATACTATTCTCACAAAGACTTCAATAAACCAATGGTTGTGGTAATTGATGGATATACCATGTATACGTCAAGGGCAAATGAGCTATCTCAAATTCTGGATGCTAACCAAATTACCATCGAGCATCGTTTCTTTGATCAGAGTAGGCCTAAGGATTCAATTCCTTGGAGGTACTTAAATGTTCGTCAAGCAGCGGCTGATCAGCATATGATTATCGAAGCGTTTAAACCATTCTATAAAGGCAAATGGGTATCAACGGGCATTAGTAAAAGTGGACAAGCCACAATTTTCCACCGTCGTTTCTACCCCAGTGATGTTGATGTTAGCGTTCCCTACGTTGCGCCATTAAATTTTTCGAGCGAGGATCCACGGGTTTATGATTTTTTAAGTAAGGTGGGTACTGATGATTGCCGAAAGAAGATTCGCGAATTCCAGCAAGCCCTTTTCGAAAAGAAGAAAGAAATTTTTCCAATGTTTGAGGCTCTGGCAAAAAGGAAGAATTGGGAGTTTAAAATGGGTTTGGATAGAGCCTATGATCTGAGCGTTTTAGAGTATTCCTTTGCTTTTTGGCAATGGGGTTCGTCATGCGAAAATATTCCTGAGAAAGGATCACCAGCTCAAATTCTATTCCTTCATTGGAAAATGATTAACCCTTTCACATTCTTTGATGAGGAGGATATCGAAAAAACCCGACCATTCTTTTATCAGGCGATGACTGAAATCGGAATGTATGGATATCAGGTTAAACCCTTCAGCAAGTTTCTAAAGGATACATCAAACATTACTTTTTCCTTTGCTATGCCTACGGGTCATAGTGCAAAGTTTAATCCTGAAACCATGAAGGATATTGATTCCTGGTTAAAAGAGTCGGGGAATAATATTCTTTACATCTACGGACAAAACGATGCTTGGTCTTCAACGGCTGTTGACCCAGGCGGTAAAACAAACGCTGTAAAGATGTACAATCCCGGCGGAAGTCATTCATCTCGGATTTATAGTTTTCCTGCCGAGATGCAGGATAGTATTTTCACCGTACTTGAACAATGGTTACAGGTTGATCTATCCTCTAAGAAACATCAAGCCGGTGGTGGATCTACTGGTTCAAAAAATCTTTTCCCAATTCTATAAATACGCGGTAAAAAATAATAAAAACGAAAATCATGAAGTATATCCTTTCATCAATTTTACTGATATCAATTTCAGTCTCGAACGCATTCTCATGTACTGTTATTGCTGTTGGGAAAAAAGCATCTGCTGATGGCTCTGTTATTATATCACATACCGATGCTGGTCCTAATTCTAGAATTTTTTATGTGTCGGGTAAAACCTATAAGCCAGGCGAAATGGCTTCTGTCTATTGGGGTATTACCGAAACGGGTCGCCCTTTATACGATGATGGCAAGGTTTTAGGAGAAATCCCTCAGGTTGAAAAAACCTATGGCTATTTTCAATCGGCGTACTCCCATATGAACGAATATCAGCTTGGAATTGCTGAAAGTACTACTGCCCAGAGAGATGAGTTAGCGTGTACGATTGAAAATGGGAAACAGATAATGACCATTGAACAAGCCATGATTTTTGCGCTTCAGCGTTATAAAAAGGCAAAGGAGGCTACTCAGTTTATTGGAGATTTGATGACTAAATATGGCTTTCTTCCTTCATGCGATGGTTCCGAAACCCTTGTAATCGCCGATACTGAGGAGGCTTGGGTTTTTGAGGTTTTTAGTGTTGGTGCAGGTTGGACTCCCGAGAGCAAAAAGCCCGGAGCCATTTGGGCTGCCCAGCGATTAGGCGATGATCAGGCAACGATGATACCCAACTGGAGCATTATCAAAGAGATCAACGTAAAGGATAAGCAGAATTTCATGGTATCGTCAAACTATATGCAAGCTGCCATTGATCATGGATGGTATGACCCAAAATTAGGGAAACCATTTATTTGGCAGGATATTTATGCTCCACTTCCTGAGGAGTATGCAACCAGTCGTTTCTGGCTTTTCTACCGCACGTTTACCCCAAATCTAAGGCAATGGCCCGATAGAAATCTTGACCCAACCAATCCTTTTAAAGGAATGCAACCCTACTATCAGGTTGTTGAGCCTATTTCAATCTATCCTTTCTCTGCAACGCCCGAGAAAAAAATATCTGCTCAGGATGTAATGGCCATACAACGATCAACATTCGAAGGAACGATCTACGATATGACTTCATACCCCGAATGGCTTGTTCCCGATGGTAAAGGTGGATATACTAAAAGTCCATTGGCGACTCCTTTTCCTGGTAGCGAGATGCGCAAGCTGATAAAGCAAACCTACCGTCGTCCGGTTGCTCGCCATCGTGGGCATTACGGAATGGTGATGCAGCTTCGTGGTTGGTTGCCCAACGAAATTGGTGGTGTTTACTGGGTTTATCTCGATAACCCTTACTTCAGCCCGTATGTTCCAATTTATGCCGGAAACCTATCGGTTGCTGAAACCTACAATAGCTATGATCCCAATAAGTATGACGAAAAATCGGCTCGCTGGGCAATCGATTTTGTCGATAATCTGGCCAATCTACGATTCCAGGATATTGCAAAAGATGTTCGTACTATCCGTGACCCTTTTGAGGCAGAGATATTCAGTAATCAAAAGCTAATTGAAGATAATGCATTAACCCTTTACAAGAACGATCCCAAATTGGCTCGTGAATTCTTAACGAACTACTCTAACGATAAGATGAATAGGGTTACTGAGATGTTTCTGAACCTTAGGGATCAGATTATAACAAAGTATACAAACAACCACGAATAAAAAACCTTAACACAGAGACTCAGAGGCACAGAGAAAATATTTTCTTCTTGAATTACTCCTCTGTGTCTTTGTGTCTCTGTGTTTAGGTTTTTCCTCTTATCTTTGCATAAATAAATCATACCATGCAAAGGTATAAATGTGATTTTCTGGTAATCGGCTCTGGGATTGGTGGATTAAGTTATGCGCTCAAGGTTGCCGATTATGGTAAGGTTATTGTTATTTCCAAGGCAAGTCTCGACGATACGAACACCTCCTACGCTCAGGGGGGGATAGCCTCAGTTACTTACGACCCCGACAATTTAGAGAAGCATGTTCAGGATACCCTAATCTGTGGCGATGGTCTTTGCAACGAGGAGGTTGTGCGAATGGTTGTTACGGAGGCTCCTGCACAAATTAGCCAGCTGATGCAATGGGGGGTAAAGTTTGACCGTAAACAAAACGGACAGTACGATTTAGCCCGCGAGGGTGGACACTCAGAGCATCGAATTCTACATCATAAGGATAATACTGGCTACGAAATTCAAAGAGCGTTATCGCAGAAAGTTAGACAACATCAGAATATTCAGGTTTTTGAAAATCACTTTGCTGTTGAGATTATCACTCAGCACCACATGGGTATTCAGGTAAAAAAAGGATACCCTGATATTACTTGTTACGGTGCATATATCCTCGATTTAAAGACCCAAAAGGTAAGCACTTTTCTTGCACGAGAAACCATAATGGCCACAGGCGGAACGGGTAATATTTACCATACCACAACAAATCCACTTATCGCAACAGGCGATGGGGTTGCTATGGTTTACCGAGCAAAGGGAGTGGTAGAGAATATGGAGTTTATTCAATTTCATCCAACATCGCTCTACCATCCTGGCGAAAGACCATCATTTCTGATAACCGAAGCCATGCGCGGATTTGGTGCTATACTGAAATCACAGGATGGTAAGGAGTTTATGCAAAAGTACGATAAGCGGGGTTCGCTTGCACCACGTGATATTGTTGCTCGCGCAATCGACCATGAACTCAAAACCCGAGGCGATGATTTTGTTTACCTTGATGCAACCTTTAAAGATGCTAACGAAATTAAGCATCACTTTCCCAATATCTACGAAAAATGCCTTTCAATTGGAATCGATATAACTAAGGACATGATTCCTGTTGTACCTGCAGCGCATTATCTTTGCGGGGGTATAAAGGTTAATGTGAACGGAGAGAGTTCAATTAGTCGTTTGTATGCTATCGGTGAATGCTCATCAACAGGATTGCATGGAGCAAATCGACTTGCATCCAACTCACTTATTGAAGCCATTGTATACGCTGATAAAGCAGCAAATCATACACTAGAATCATTTAAAAATATTGATTTTAACGATAATGCTCCCGATTGGAACTATGAGGGAACAACCCATACCGAAGAGATGGTGCTAATTACTCAAAGTTATAAAGAGATGCAGCAGATAATGAGTAATTATGTTGGTATTGTTCGATCGAATCTTCGCTTAGAGCGAGCTCTGGTTCGGCTCGAAATTATTTACCGAGAAACGGAAGAACTTTACAAGAAATCGTTACTAACCAAAAGGCTTTGTGAGCTAAGAAATCTGGTTAATGTTAGCTACCTAATTATAAAAAACGCCCAAAAAATGCATGAGAGTAGAGGTTTACACTACTCAATTGATTACCCAAAAAATAAAGGTGGAGAGTTTTAAAAAATATTAAACAAACTCTTTGCTAAATAGAAAGGTTTCGGTGTAACTTTGTGGTTTGAAAATATCGTCTGATTAAAGAATTTCCAATGAAGGTTTTAGTTTTATGCACTGGTAATAGCTGCCGTAGCAAAATGGCAAAGGGCTTATTACAATCTTTTGACCCAAATCTTATCGTTCATTCTGCTGGAATCAAGCCAGCTGCCGAAGTAAATAAATATGCTATTCAGGTAATGGCCGAAATTGGTATTACCATTGGACTAACTAAACCTAAAAGTGTTAATGTATACCTTAACGAGGACTGGGATTATATGATTACTGTTTGCGGGAGCGCGAACGAGTTTTGCCCTATCTTTTATGGCAAAGTACATAATAGAATACACATTGGCTTCGACGACCCTTCGCTTGTAACAGGAACCGAAGAGCAAATTTTAGAAGCGTTTAGGCATGTTCGTGATAAACTAAAGCTTAGGTTGTTTAAGTTTTATGAGGAGAACTTGAAAGGAAGTTAACTTTTTTCAAAGGCTCTACTGTTTAATATTTATTAACCTCTTGTGCGATTGAAATTATAAACACATGACTGTCAGGTTGATCTGAGTCGAAATCATATTTATACGCAAGTTCAAGAACGCTTCGCTAAGTTCGACTCCGCTCAATATGGCTTATGAATCAATCACTTAACTCACTAATTGCACAACACGTTATTTATTGAGGTTTTATCCTTCTGAGAATTATCTTTTCTTTTTTAAGTCTTGATATTTATGTTTCGATTGATTCTAATTGTTGGTGCAGGTGGTTTTTTAGGAACAGCTTCGAGGTTCCTAGCATCAAGATATATTCAAAATCACATTCTATCGGCATTTCCTTATGGGACTTTTTTCGTGAACGTTTTAGGGTGTTTCCTAATTGGAGTTTTCTTTGGTTTATCGGAGAAGGGGGATATCATGAATTCCGATTGGCGGATGTTCCTAACCGTAGGATTTTGCGGAGGATTTACCACCTTTTCAACTTTTGCCAACGAAAATCTTTCGCTGCTGCGAGACGGCAACTTCTTCTACTTTGCTTTATATACTAGCCTTAGCGTATTTTTAGGGCTAATGGCTACTTACTTCGGAAACCTTGTTACAAAAATCTTTTAGCCATGGAAATGAAAGGCGAAGCCAAACTGTTACGGATATTTATCAGCTCAACCGATAAGTATAAGCATGAGCCCCTTTACGAAGTAATCGTATTTGCGGCAAAGCAGAACGGTATTGCTGGAGCAACCGTATTAAGGGGAATTATGGGTTTTGGTTCGAGCAGTGCAGTTTACTCTCCAACCAATTGGGAGATAACCGAAAAAGTTCCATTGGTTATTGAAATCTTAGATGAGTCGGAAAAGATTGAGACCTTCATTAAGGTCATGCTCCCTATTTTTGATAATTTGAATAAAGGGTGCATGATTACTGTCGAAAAAGCGAATATCATCCTTCACAAAAAAGGATCAAAAAAAGAATAGTGGAAAGCTGTTTTTTGTTTAAAATATGTTGTATGTTTGCGACATTAGAAATTACGTTATGAACAAATCAGAAAAATTCGACAAAAATTTGCAGGAGTTGGCACGATTTGCCAAGGTTATATCCCATCCGGCACGCTTAGCAATTCTTAAGTTTTTAGCGGAATCGAAGACTTGTATATCGGGTGATATTTCGGACTTTTTACCGTTAAGCCGTACCACTGTTTCGCAACACCTTAAGGCGCTTCGAGATATTGGTCTTATCCAGGGGGAAATTGATGGTCAGAAAATAAATTATTGCTTGTGCTCTACTGAAATTGATAAAATCCTTAAGCAGTTCAACTTCTTTTTTGAGCCGATAGAAAACGCAAAGATTATTTGTAAAAAGTAAAAAATGCAACAGATAAATATTCAAAATTTAAGACCATTGTCTTTTTATATTCCAACTGTTTCAACAACCCTAGAATTAAAAGACTATTTAGGTGCAATTAAGGTACGATGGGGAATTGGACGCAATAATTATAAAGTTGAACCCGGTCTTTACAAGGTTGGTAAGCCCAATAGCGAATCTGATGTATTTGTATCGGCTAACTATAAACTTTCTTTTGATTCACTTCGAAAAAACTTAACCAATATTGATGCGTGGATTTTAGTAATCGATACAAAGGGAGTCAACGTATGGTGCGCTGCTGGTAAGAAAACTTTTAGCACTGAAAATATCATTAAAAGCATAAAAAGCACATCGCTTGAACAGATTGTAAAACATCGAAAAATTATCGTGCCTCAGCTAGGTGCTCCTGGAGTTGCTGCTCACGAGGTAAAAGACCGATCAGGTTTTAGAGTTATTTACGGACCGGTACGGGCCAATGATATCAAGCCATTCATAGAAGCGAATTACAGAACTACTCCCGCCATGCGGAAGGTCAATTTCACTTTGAAAGAAAGGGCAAAGCTTATTCCTGTTGATTTCATGTATGGCAAATACAAGTTGCTGATAACTGTTGGTTTAATTTTATTGCTATCGGGTATTGATGCCACTGGATTTTCATTCTCGAAAATTCTTGAAACAAGTTTATTTCCTGTATTGAGCATCTTGGGCGGCTATGTAGCAGGGATTGTAGTTGCTCCATTGCTGTTGCCTTATACACCATTTCGTGCTTTTGCCTTAAAAGGAGCTTTTTGGGGCATCTTATCAAGTTTAGTTATAAAACAATTTTTTCAAATTTCAAATTTGGAATTTGTTGCAATGGGGTTCATCGGTGTATGCATTGCCTCTTTTGTTACAATGAATTTCACGGGTTCTTCAACGTATACCTCACTCTCAGGAGTGAAAAAGGAGATGAAATGGGCTATCCCTTTCCAGATTGCTTTTGCTTCAATCGGCATTATTCTTTTTATTATTTCGAAACTGATATAGTATGAATACAATGCAATACCTAAAAAATGTAGTTACACTGAAACTCGACCAGCAGAAATGTAATGGTTGTATGATGTGTACTTTTGTATGTCCGCACGAAGTATTTTCGGTGGTCGACAAAAAGGCAACTATTCAACAACGAGACCTTTGTATGGAGTGCGGCGCGTGTGAAATAAATTGCCCCGAAGGTGCAATAACCGTTCGATCGGGTGTTGGCTGTGCTGCAGGTATAATCAACGGCTTGCTTAAAGGTACAGAGGCTTCTTGCGATTGTTCTGTTTCAAAAAGTGATTGCTGCTAAGAACCATAGGTGTTTTATCAATTAATAATTTCATTATTTTTTTACTAAAAAATTTGTTATCAATAAAAATCGATCTATCTTAGTTCGTAGTTTTGCGAAATACGTATAAGTGAATTATAAATCTAAATAGCATGACAATTAAAGTACTGGGTACTGGATGCCCAAAGTGTAAGACACTTGAAAGAGCAACCCGCGAAGCAATTGCTGAGCTTGGCGTTGATGCCTCGGTTGAAAAGGTTGAAGACATCGTTAAAATTATGGGCTATGGAATAATGCACACCCCCGCACTTGTAATCGATGAAAAGGTTGTAGTGAGCGGTCGAGTTCCAACCATTGGCGAAATAAAAGACTTTATAACTAAAAACTAAATCTCAATGAAAACTATCAAACTTTTTATTTTAATGATTACCCTAGCGGGAGTGGCATCTTGTAATGCTCAGAGCAGTACTAAAAAAGAAATTGCATCTTCTTCATCTGATAAAGTTGAAGTTTACTACTTTCATTTTTCGAGTAGGTGTGTTACATGTAAAACGGTTGAAGCAGAAGCAAAAAAAGATATTGAATCGCTTTACCCAGAACAGGTAAAATCAGATAAAATTTCTTTTCAAGCGGTAAATCTTGACGAAAGCAGCAGCAAGGAGCTTGCCGAAAAACTCGGTATCTCTGGGCAAACCCTTTTAATTGTGAAGGGGGATAAGAAACTCAATATTACCAACGAAGCATTCATGAATGCTCGGTCTAATCCCTATAAGCTGAAAGAGATTATCAAAGAAAAAATAGGCAATATCTAATCTCATTAAGCCTTTGGCAAGGAAAATAGTAAGTTTTCGTTTTCCTTGCCATTGGTTCAAAATTTTATATCTCACACTAATTCTAACATGGAACAACTCCTTAATTCGCTTATCGAAAGCAATTCAATGCCTTGGCTCACTGCGTTTTTGCTAGGTTTAATGACAGCAATAAGCCCTTGCCCTTTGGCTACCAATATAACTGCTGTTGGCTTTATCAGTCGTGATATTGAGAATAAGCATAGGGTATTTGTGAATGGTCTACTTTATACCATTGGTAGAGCTATTACCTACACTACTATTGCTCTAGTTATTTTTCTTGGGGTCGACCAGTTTAAATTCTCAGGATTCTTTCAGAGATATGGAGAGAAGATCGTTGGCCCGCTTCTCATTATTATTGGTTTATTTATGCTGGACATTATCAGGTTAAAGTTCCCAGCACTTAGTGGCTTGACTAATCGGATGCAAACAAAAACATCTTGGAGCTCTTGGGATGCTATCCTTTTGGGCGTTGTGTTTGCTCTTGCTTTTTGTCCGTACAGCGGCGTTCTGTATTTTGGAATGTTAGTTCCAATGACTGTAAGTAGCGCATCAGGTCTTTACTTGCCGATAATTTTTGCTTTTGCTACCGGAATTCCAGTAATAATCTTTGCCTGGCTTTTAGCTTATACCGTTTCTGGAATTGGAGGGGTATACAATAAAGTGAAGACCTTTGAACTTTGGTTTAGGCGGGTTATTGCTATACTCTTTATCATTGTGGGAGTTTACTATATTTTTAGGGCGTTTTTATAAAAAAATTTAACTTGTTTGTTCGGTAATTTACGAACAAACTTATTCGTACAAAATGAAAAACAACAATAAGGCAATCTGGTTACCAATTGCTCTTTTACCAATATGGTACCTGATTTACCATAATCTTCAACCGCTTACCGATTGGTTAATTAACTCTGTATTTGGACTAACAAAAGGAGAGCACATTACTGAGGCTTTACGATTCTTTATTTTCGAGTTTCCTAAAGTGATGCTTTTGCTTGCGCTCATTATATTCTTTGTAGGTATTATTAGGACTTTCTTTACACCCGAACGCACCCGTAAGGCCCTCGAAGGTAAAAAAACATTTACCGGTAATGTAATGGCGTCAGGTTTGGGCATTGTCACACCTTTCTGCTCCTGTTCAGCTATTCCTCTGTTTTTAGGGTTTGTTGAATCGGGTGTCCCGCTTGGGGTAACTTTTTCGTTTCTAATTGCTGCGCCGATGATAAACGAGGTGGCAATTATCCTTTTATATGGTTTGTTTGGCTGGAAAGTTGCAGCATTGTATGTTGGGACTGGTTTAGTAATTGCCATCACTGCTGGCTGGGTAATTGGTTTACTGAAACTCGAAAAATGGGTAGAACTATGGGTTTATCAAACTCACGTTGGGAGTAGTGGTTTAGAGGAAGAGAAGTTAACCCTTACCCATCGAATTAATCTCGGATATGATGCCGTTAAAGAGATTGTTGGTAAGGTTTGGATATACGTTGCACTTGGAATTGCTGTTGGAGCAGGTGCTCATGGCTATGTCCCCGAAGATTTTATGGCTGCCTTGATGGGTAAATCGGCATGGTATTCAGTCCCATTATCTATTATCATCGGAATCCCTTTGTACTCTAATGCGGCTGGAATAGTGCCTATTGTATCGGTACTAATTGAAAAAGGAGCTTCGCTTGGAACTGCTTTAGCTTTTATGATGTCAGTAATTGGTCTTTCATTACCCGAAATGGTTATCCTAAGAAAAGTTTTAAAGCTCCCCTTGATTTTTACATTTATTGCCATTGTTGGAACGGGAATAATGATTGTTGGATTTTTATTTAATATGATTTTTTAAATTCATTCCTTATAAATATGTTTTAGTATACCTAAAAAAACTAGACTATGGAAAACAAAAAAATCTCCTTTATCGGTGGTGGAAGGATTACCAAGATTCTCCTTACCGCACTAAAAAGTAAAAAGATTAGCTTTCAGCAGGTAACAGTGATGGATACCAACCCAGAAGTCCTTAAATTGTTAGCTGCTAAATTTCCTGAAATCAAAACGGAGACAAGCCTAAGCGAAAGTATTCTAAATGCCGATTACATCTTCCTTGCAGTTCACCCACCGATGATTGCTGAAACGCTTGAAAAAGCGAAAGCAGGAATTAGCCCAAAAGCTACGCTGATTTCTCTTGCTCCAAAATTCACAATAGAGAAGATGACGACTCTTTTAGGTGGATTTAATCGAATTGTACGATTACTTCCTTTAGCCTCATCAATTATCAGTAAGGGGTATAACCCTGTTGTATTTTCAAAATCTATAGAGAGCGATACACAAAAGTATCTTCTGGATTTATTCAAGAACTTTGGACACACCCTTGAGGTTGCTGAAAATAAGATTGAAGGTTACGCCATAATAGTTGCAATGGGGCCAACCTACTTCTGGTTTCAGTACTACAAGCTGATTGAGCTGGCTAAGAGTTTTGGTATGGATGACCAAGAAGCAGTCGATGCTGTTAAAAACATGCTCGCTGCAACTACCGAAACCATGTTTGAAAGCGGACTTGATAAAGCAGGTGTTATCGACCTGATTCCAGTTAAACCCATCGGTGAAGCCGAAGGGGATATACTAAAGATTTACGATGAGAAGCTCAA
>JAYTVX010000297.1:0-6530 GCA_043743775.1 Bacteroidales bacterium
TGTATTTATTTGGTTTGATATGCCCAAACTCGAGAATCATGGAATCGGTTTTGATGGATTAATTAGAGATCGGCAGGTATCATCAAAAGAATACATTTCTGAAACTACCTTAAACATAAACGGGAATGTTGAGACTGATTCAAGCGCAAGCGGCAGTTTTTCAGTATCTATTGGCATGTCGGGAACATGGCAAGGAGTTAAACTCCCAGAGTTAAATCTATCTGTAGTAGATAGTTTTCCGCTGAATATACAATTCCCATATGGTATGGATATCGCTTGTGATACAGAAAGAAAACATCTTTTTGTAATTAGTGGAAAGGAGGTAAAGGAGTATAGCTATACTGGGAATGAAATTAGAACTTTTAGTGCCGACTACTCTGGACCAATTTGCTTTGATGGGAATCATCTATGGTATTCAGATTTTGATAAAGCTAAAGTTATCGAAGTAGATACCTTTGGCAATTGGATATCAGATTTCACTAACACTATTGGCTATAGTGATGGTATAATGTACGATTCAGGGAATCTTACCATCTTGTCGGATTATTCGCGTAAAATGTTCACTGTATCAAAAACGGGAACACCAATAAGCGAGCTGAGCTACTCTTATACTAATATCTCCGGAATTTGTAGATATCAAAACGGTTGCCTAGTTACCTCAGGAACTCTAGCAGGAACTCTTTTTAGCGTAAATAGCGCAGGTGTTCCTGAAAAAGCGTATAAATTTTCGAATGGATATTGTTATGGATTAACCAGAGACGGAGAATATTTATGGTGTGCTGTTGTCAGGTATATCAGCACTTCTAGTAATCCTCCATCTCCACCAATAACAGATGTTAAACTTTTTAAACTTAAGATTAACTCTTGATATAAATAAAGAGACCATCTTGATTTCAATACGGTCTCTTTTGGTTTATTGTAAAGGTTTAATCACTTCAATCAGTTCTGGAAGATCCATTCCGATCTCTTTCAGATGTTCGATTTTTGGAACACCATTACTAGTCCAGCCACGACGATTGTAAACAGCGTCGAGTAGTTGTTCGTAACGATTTTCGCGATATTTACGAGTTGCTGCCATTTTCTCTTCAAGGCTCATGGTTGTTGGGTCAACACCAATCTGCTCTTTGAGCTGCTTGTCGTAGCGTTCCTGACGACTTAGGTATTCTTCCTTGGTAACAGGACCGCATGCACGATACGGCTGTGCATCGTGCTTACGCAATCCGAAACCACGGCGAATATTGAAAATGCGTTGGAAATTGTAAACACGCTCGCTTTGGCGGATGATACCATTCTTATCGATATTGTTTCCAGTAACAGCATTGTAAATGGTTACATAATTATCAACGTGTTCAGGGATTTTTGCTGGTTCTGGCGTTAGCGAATTACCCTTTGGGGTAACATCGTTCCAAGGAAGTTTGCATAATCCTTGTAAGCCAAACCATGTACGGAACATTGGGAAGTAGTGTAGAGCTTCTGCTTTTGCTTCAAAAGTTGGAATTTGGTTGTTAACCATATCCATGAATATTAGCCAAGCTTCATCGTGTTGCGGACCCTTGTTGGTCATTGCATAACCACCCTGCTGAGCTAATGACTCCTTTGAAACGTATTGTGAATACTCCAAGCCTTTGTTTTCCATTCCGATATCATTTAGGAATTTAGCATCGGCACCAAAATTCTTAACAAAGTACTCCTTCATCTTGCGAACACCTTGACCTACAATCATGCCAAATCCTTCGCCACGACCAAGTTGGTGTAAAACTTCTAAAGCGTTATCTAGCTGTCCGAAGTTAAGATCTAATCCGCCAGTACGTTCCTTATTTAAGATACCATTCGAGTAGCACTCCATTACAAATGCCATGCAGGTACCCCAGGTAATGGTACAAACCCCATATGTATCACAGTAGAAATTATTCTCGATAATACCTTCGGGGTCAAATATACCTAAGTTAGAGCCAAGACCTGCAACTGTTTCGTACTCTGGCCCATCAACAATAACCTTTGTTCCTTTGTAAGGTCCAGTTTTTAGAACGAAATCGTCAACACCCTTTGAACAGCTCATGGCACAACCAATCCAGCATCCATCAGGAAGATTTTGAGTAAAGTATTTATCTCTGAAGATATCGCTATGAATTTTTAGAGCATCCACTGAACTTCCAAACTTAAAGTTATGTGTAGGAAGTAGATCGTAATCGTTCATTACGTTTGCAATGTTTGCAGTACCTTTTTTGCGCATTTGGCACTGGCTGTCGTCGAGTTCACGAATCTCAACTTGGTATTTTCTACCTCTTTCAGTTATTGCCTCAAGGTTTGCTACGTTGTTTAGATTTCCCTTAACCCCTTCGATACGAGCAACGATTGCCTTAATCTTTTTATCGCGCATAACGGTTCCGATACCACCACGACCAGCTTGTTTTAGTCTGATTTTTTTACGCTTTGAATCGTAAAACGTGAAGTTTACCATGCCGATTAGTGAATGTTCAGCTGCAGCTCCAGTGGAAACTATTCCAATATTTTTATAGTCTTTCTCATCGGTAGCAAAGGCCTCGGTTAGCTCTTCAGCAAGTATATGAGAATCTTTTGAGAAACCAGGATCTTCAAAAATTTCAACCGTGTGGTTAATGCCATCAATATAAATAATAACATCCTTATCGGCTTTACCTTGTAATTCTAATGCATCGAAGCCCGAAAATTTAAGAAATGAACCAAAGAAACCACCTACGTTCGAATCAACAACTGAGTTGGTTTGTGGTGATATGCTTACCAATATAGATTTTCCTGTTCCTGAGTATTGAGTGATGCCACCAATAGGTCCAGAACTGATGATGATTTCATTCTCTGGATCGTTCCATTTAGTAGTTGGGGTTGTAGCATCCCAAAGAAGACGAAGACCATAACCTTTACCACCAACGAATTTCTCTTTCATTTGTGCAGGTACCGCTTTTTCTTTCACTTCGTTTTTACCAACATTTATATAAAGGATTTTGTCGGTATACCCTCTGTAGAGGGCTTTCCATTCGTACTTCCAGGAAGCAAGTGTTTTCTGCTTCTTTTTCAACTCCTGAATATTCATAAAGAATTATTTTAGGTTTGCTATTATTTCAATTTTTTGATGAAGCAAAAATACATAAAAAACAATTGACTTAAAATGATTAAAATCAATATGTATTCGTTTGCATATCGAGGTTCTAGAGGTGGGTTAAGTTGAAAAGAGTAGTTACTGCTTTTTGTAAGTATTTAACCTATCTTTTTTTATAGTATTTTATTACCTGTGGAGTCAATGATATAATGATAATTAATACTCCAAGAATCGCATAAATTGATTGAAGGATATATCCTCCGCCAATCATCATTACCTGAATATCAATCCAAAGGACAAGGATAATTCCACAGTAAAGGGAATATGTCCAAGCCCAATGTTTTTTCTTGTATATGTTGAGTTTATTGGCTGCTCTAAGTTTTTTTCGAGCGATTAAGCCATAGGCTGTAATGGCAGGTAGGATGCCAAGAAAAAAGAATAGAATAATTCCTGGGAATAAATAGTTGTTAAAGATTGTACTCTCTAAATAGGATGTTGAAAGCTGAAGGTTAGTCCCAGATGGATTAAATATTAGGCTGATACCTCCAAAAAGGCTCGATATTGCTAGGAATATTATTACTGCAATTAGCAGATAACGTAATATTTTACTTGTCATCTTTTTGTGGTTTAGGTTGATTACAAATTACAAAAAGATTTACAATAGATACAATAATTTGGTGAATATTAAATTGTTGGATTTAGGAAGTCACCATCGATTATGAATAGCTTGCAACCATTAGCCGTTTTAGACCTATGCGGGTTTTCGTTATCATCGGTTACATGGTAGGACATCCCTTTCTTGAGGATACTCTTGGACCCATCTTTCAGTTCAGAGATCATTTCACCCTCGATGCAGTAAATGATATGACCTTTTGTACACCAATGATCAGCAAAGTAATTGGGTGAGTATTCAACAATCCTTATCCTAAGACCTTCTAGTTGAATGGTTTGCCAGTAAGCAACACCCGTTTCCCCTTTATGCTCAGTTTTAGGAACTGATTCCCAATTAATTGTTTCGAAAGGAATTGTAACCATTATGTAATTTGTTTAAAAAACAGTTCAACATGAAATCACTAGCAATATTATAGCTATTTTCTCATAATTGAAATGTCAATACAAAACCATTTTAATCAATAATCTTTTTAGTTAACTTGACATCTTAAATAAAGAGTGATTTTTTTGATAATCAACCTCTATATCAAATGAAAACATTAATACGAAAGGCCCATTTATGCTATGTTATAGGATTATTAATTTTTTTAATTACTCCTATTTCATCAGTAAAAGCACAAGAGTTGAAATATACATCAGCCAATGGTGATTGGAATGCCGATTCATTGGGTAATCATCGAGTCATGGTTCATTTTGATGGATCATCAAAAGTTGCAAAGGTTAAAATTGAGTGGCGTCGAAGGGATTTTGAACCAGAAAAGAAAAATATCATTGTTGAGAATGCTCAAACTCACAAGAGGGTGATGAATGTTAAGCGAGGTGCTATTAACCGAGAATTTGGCGAGATTTACTTTGAACCCACCTCGAGTGCAGGGAACTACTATATTTACTATCTACCCTATAAATCATCGGGTCGATCGAATTACCCTAAGAATACTTATCCCGAGTATGTTGAGACTGCGGATCAAAACTGGCTCGTATCCTTATCAGAACCATCAAATATTATTGATGCAAAAGTTGTTGAGATACAATCGATAGATGAGTTCAATAGCTTCTATCCAATGGAGGTTATTGCTACATCATTAGAACGGCAAAGTGTTGTTGATAAATATTTTGATAAACCTTTTGTTGTATTTCCTGAGGATAGATTACATCCAATAAAAATGATTAAGGATTTACCCCAACGATGGATAATGGCAGGTGCAAATAATTCTTTTGAAGGTGAAGCCAGCAAAGGCGAAAATTTCACATTTCAACTTGGTATTTATGCAATTCAGGATATTAGGAAAGTACAAGTAAAGTTTACTGATTTGAAATCTTCCTCTGGGAATACAATATCATCAAAAAACATATATTGCATTAATACCAATGGGATTAACTGGGATGGAAAACCATTAACTAAAAATGTTGATGTTTCGAAAGGTCTTGTACAAGCGCTATGGTGCTGTGTTGATATGCCAAAAGATATTCAAGAGGGTTTGTACAATGGAATTGCTACAATTTCAGTTGATAATACCTATTCAAAAGATATTAAATTAGCTATAAATGTCATTAGTCAAGTTTTAAGCGATGGCGGTGTTAACGAACCATGGAAGCAAACTCGATTGAAATGGCTAAACTCAACATTGGCTCAGGAGAATACCGTTATTCCTCCTTATATTCCATTGATAGTAAAAGGTAAAACCATAAGCCTACTTGGAAGAAAAGTTGAGTTGAATACCGATGGATTCCCTAAAAGTATTCAAGCATTCTTCGCCCCTGAGATGACCTATTTCTCAGAAAAGCCGAAGAATATCCTCAATCAACCGATCCAATTTATTTGTGTGGATGAGAAAGAAAATGCAGTGATATGGAAAAATGGAGGAGTGAAATTTACAGAAACTTCGGCAGGAACCGTATCGTGGGAAGCAGTAAATACTTCAGCGGCAATGCAGATGAAGGTCAATGCATCTTTGGAATTCGATGGTTTTATTTCATACAAGGTTGCAATTACAGCATTAAACGATATCTCCCTCTCAGACATGAGAATGAATATTCCAATAAATCCCGATGCAGCCAAGTATATGATGGGCCTTGGTTTGAAGGGTGGATATCGACCCGAGAAATTTGATTGGAAGTGGGATGTTGCGAATAAGAATCAGGATGGTGCTTGGATTGGAGATGTAAATGCAGGCCTTCAATTCTCGCTTCGAGCCGAGAACTACGTTAGACCATTAAATACAAATTTTTATCTGCAAAAACCGCTTAATCTACCTCCATCATGGGGGAATGATGGGAAAGGTGGTGTAAAGGTTTCAAGACAGGATAATTCTATTATTATTAACAATTATAGCGGTCCGAGAACAATGAAGAAGGGAGAAACCCTTTATTTCAACTTCACGCTGCTTATCACTCCATTTCACCCAATTGACACCGATTTCCAATGGAGTAATAGATTTTACCATAAATACAGCCCAATCGATACTGTGATTGCTCGCGGATCAACAATTATCAATATTCATCATGCCAACGAAATTAATCCGTATATCAACTATCCTTTTATTGCGCATGAAAAGATGAAGGATTATATTGATGAAGCGCATTTCAAAGGGTTAAAGGTTAAGATATATAATACCGTACGTGAATTATCAAACAGAGCATACGAAACTTTTCCGCTTCGAAGTTTAGGATATGAGATCTATTCACCTGGAGCAGGAGGCGGATTTTCTTGGTTACAGGAACATTTTGAGGAAGATTATATTGCAGCATGGTTTGTGCCTGAACTCAAGGATGCAGCAATCAT
>JAYTVX010000298.1:0-2529 GCA_043743775.1 Bacteroidales bacterium
CATATTATATCGAGAACTCATTACCTCTCCATAAGCACCACTTGAAAGAATAGCTAGGATATCACCTCTTTTTACCTGTGGTAGTTGAATCTCTTTAGCAAAGCAATCGGCCGATTCACAAACTGGACCAACAACATCGTACACCAAAGGTTTTTCAGTTGATGAAAGGTTAATAATTGAATGGCTTACACCATACAAAGCAGGTCGAATTAAATCGTTCATACCGGCATCAACTACTGCAAACTGATGTTTCGAGCTTCCTTTAACAAAGGTTACTTTGGTAATTAAACTGCCACATTGGGCAACGATTGAACGACCCAATTCAAAGTGAATCTTTTGATTAGATTCTAACTTGAGGTTCTGATGAAAGGTCGAGAAATATCCCTCGAAATCAGGAATTGGATTGTAACTAGGTTTTGAGTAATCGATTCCTAAACCACCACCCATGTTGATATAGTTGAAATTACTTTCAGGGAATAGTTCATCTTTAAGTTTGTTTGCTTTTAATGCTAAAGTCCTGAATACTTTCATATCTGTTATTTGGGAACCGATATGATAATGAAGGCCAATTAATTTGATGTTTTTTAGGCTTGGAAGTATCTCTTTTGCTTCAATTATCTCCTCAATTGAGAGTCCAAACTTATTTTCAGTCATACCGGTAGTAATATGTGCATGGGTGCCGGCTTTTACATCGGGATTCAATCTTAATGCAACTTTTGCAATGGTTGAGCGCTGTGAGGCTAGGTGGTTGATTACAACCAACTCTTGGACCGATTCGCTATGGAAACAGAAGATTTTATTATCAAGTGCGTACTCAATCTCAGGGTCGGTTTTACCAACTCCAGCAAAAACGATTTTATGAGGAGCAAATCCGCATTTAATAGCAAGTGCAACTTCGTTGCCGCTAACACAATCTGCACCAAAGCCAAATGATGCAATTCGTGTAAGGATTTTACGATTTGCATTCGCCTTAATTGCGTAGTGTACTTCAAAGCCATACTTTTCCGATGATACTTTTACCCTATTTAGGGTTTGGTCAAGTAGATTAGTATCGTAAAAGTAAAACGGGGTTGGATTGGAATCCAATATTCCAAGTGAATCTATAGTTATCATATCTTATGCTTCAACTAATTTATTCTCACTAACAATTTGATGCAGCGCTCTAAGAGTATCTATTTTGTGATTGCTGTTCACTAATATTGAAACGTTATGGTTGCTGCCCCCATACGAAATCATTCTAATAGGAATATTTGTAAGAGTGTTAAAGATTCTTCCTGCATAACCTATTCTATCAGCAACAAAATCACCTACAATACAAATTATTGTTTGCTCCTCATCTACCTCAATAGTTGAGAATACGCTAAGCTCTTCCAAAATTTTATTAAGATTTTTTTTATTATCGATAGTAAGTGATACTGCAACCTCTGATGTCGTAATCATATCAACAGGTGTGCTATACTCATCGAAAATTTGAAATATTTTCTTCAGAAATCCATGAGCCATAAGCATTCTCGATGAACGAATTTTGATTGCCGTGATTCCATCCTTAGCTGCTATTGCCTTAACCCCCGAGGGGTTATACTCGTGACTAATAACTGTACCAGGATCGCTTGGTTGAAGAGTATTCTTCAGAATTACAGGAATACCCTTACGGCTACATGGGTAAATGGTTGATGGATGAAGGATTTTTGCTCCAAAGTAGGCTAGCTCAGCAGCTTCATCAAACGAAAGTTCACGTAATGGTGAAGTGCCACTTACAAAGCGTGGGTCGTTATTATGGATACCATCAATGTCGGTCCAAATCTGAACCTCTTTTGCTTCCACTACATTGCCAAGAATTGCTGCAGAATAGTCGCTTCCCCCACGGCCTAAATTGTCAACCTTGCCTTGAACATTCCGACAAATAAATCCTTGAGTTATAAATATTTTAGTATCAATATAATCGTCAAGAATTCGCCCTAATCTTTCAGTGATAAAGAAATAATCAGGTTCTTGGTCATTGTTTGTTCTAATGAAATCTAAAGCTGGTAGGTATGCTGTACTTTTCTTCTGCTCCGAAAGATAAAGATGAAATAGACCTGTTGAAAGAAGTTCACCTATGGCAACCGTTTCATTATACTCATTACCATTAAATCCATTTCTTATATCTTTAAAGAGTTTGTTAAACATATCGTTGATAAACTCTTCACCACGTTTTTTATATAAATCGGTAAAGAAAAGTTCCTTGCTGGTATTGTAATACTTATCCTCAAGTTCCTTTGCTAAAACCTTTGCCTTTTCCGATCTTCCTTTAACTACATCATTAGCAATTTCAATTAATGAATTGGTAGTGCCCGACATTGCAGATAGTACAACAAGAATAGGTTCATTCGGCGGAATTAAATCCGCAACATTTCTGATTCGTTGGGCTGTTCCTACTGAGGTACCACCAAACTTCAATACTTTCATTTTATTTGGGTTAAGAGTTAAACAAAAAAGGCCTGCAGAATTCTGCAGGCCCAAGTTTTTATATCAATGTTATAATTATTT
>JAYTVX010000299.1:0-14109 GCA_043743775.1 Bacteroidales bacterium
TTTGGGTTATGATCCTAGCCTTTTCTACTATCGGCACGGGGTTATTTTCAGATCGTTTTTTAGCTGGTAGGAAAATTCGAAAAGATAAAAGAGCTAGTACCTAGTCTTGTCTTTTATTTCATTGTAGTAATTTTCAACTCCAACCTCTTTCATCCTTAGGTTTATTGTTATCCATCTTTGTCTAAGATGATCATCAAACCCTGAACTATTACAGGGGAAATCGCTGCACTGGAAGCAGAAATCAACCGATTTCTCCTTGTGGCAACTTCTTACATTGCATGATTTGAATAGATGGCATTCCTGTTCTCGGCATCCTAGGCAGCTGGCGGAAGCAAAATAATCGAGCATCTCCTTAAAATCGGGATACTTGCTAAAAACGGGAGCGTCAAGAAGGTCGACGAATCGTTTTGCATAGATATCGAAGCTTCCGAGACGATCTCGAAGGTTTTCGCTATGGTGTTTAATGTCACCTTCCTTAAATGCAAAGCATTTTTGGCAATTTATGCCGCAGGGTCCAATGAATTCGAGGACGTTTTGATATTTCATTGGTTAATCACGCTTGGTTTATAGGGAATAGTAAAGAAGAATGTAGTTCCGATTAGTTTATTGGACTCAAACCATATTCTACCACCAAGCAATTCAGTATACGCTTTACAAATGGAGAGCCCTAATCCAGTTCCTTTATACTTTCGATTCAGCGTATTATCCTCCTGTCTAAACCGTTCAAAAATTGATTTTTGATTTTCGGGTTTTATCCCAATACCGGTATCTTTTACATAAAAACTGATCCAATGCTCGTCCCTATCAATGCCAAATTCAACAGTACCCTCTTCGGTAAACTTAAGGCTATTATTGATAAGGTTGGTGAGGATTTGGGTTAGTTTAAACTCATCTGTTTCTATTCGATATAAATTTGATTGATTTGGAAGATTTACAATTAAATTTAGTTTCTTCTCCCTTGCTAATGGGTCAAAAAAGGTATTTAGTTTCTCAATGAGTTCCTTTAACGATACGGAGGACGTTTTAATTGAAACTTGACCTGTTTCAATTGCCGAAATATCTATAACATCATTTATAATGAATAGCAATTGATTGCATGAGTTCTGAATCAGTTCCTTGTAAATTTGTCGATTCTCTTCGAGGATTCCTTTTTGTGCAATAAGATCTGTAAAACCAATAATCCCATTCATGGGAGTTCTTATCTCATGTGAAATATTGCACAGAAAAGATGTTTTTAGCTGGTCGTTTTCTTCTGCTTTTAGCTTCGCTTCAATCAGCACTTTTTCGTACTTCCGCCTTTCAAGAATATTAATTGTTAAGTATATTAACAGTGAGAGTCCGATTATCAGAATTATCAAAGAGGTCAATAGGAGCTGATTTGACCTATCGGTTATTTCATTCAATGGGATTTCAACCAGCGTAAACCATTGTGCATTTGTTTTTCCGATTTTGATTGGATAAACTATTCTAAGTACATCCTTTCCAGTGAATTCAGAAATTATTTCATATGATTTTTCTTGAGCAGAATTGGGGTTGAAGAAATCAGCGATCTCGGATGGTTTTAATAAATCTTTTATGTTTTTCTTTATGAATGAGCGATTAGGATGTGAAACAACTATTCCAGTGTTTGATATTAACGATACGTAACCCGTTTTGTAAACCTTAAACGAGTTTAGTATATCCTTAAGGCTTTTAAGATTGATGTCAACTGCAACAACTCCATAAAAATCTTTATTAAAAATAAGTGGAACAACAACCGAGGTTTCATAGTAAATGCCTTTGTATCCCCTGTACTGATAATCATACGGATCAATTAATACCTCTTGCCTTCTGCTCTTGGGCGTTTGATAATAATCTTCCTGTAGATCGATAATGTCGTTTTTTTCAATTTTAATCTCATCGTTTTGCCTAAAGTATGTAATTAAGAAAGTCCCAGTTGAGTCGTAATGATCTTTATTGGAGTATTCTCTGTCTTTCCCGTCGTAAGCATTAGGTTCCCAAAGCATCCAGATTGCAAGAAACTCTTTATTTTCCCTGAGTGTTTTTTCTAAAATCTGACAGAGTATTTCTCTTTCCGTTTTATTGTTTTTGAGTACCTCGAAACTTCGCGAAAGTTCTCTCGCTACCTCAAAAGGGGTCGAAAAAAACTTTTCCGTTTCCAAGGATGCCTTTCGTGAAACCTCCAATGCCAGCGTTTTTGAATCGGTGTATGCTGCTGAACGTTGAGCGAAACCCACATAGATTACAAGGAATAAAAAAATAAGGGCAGAGGAGATCGCCGTAAAAACTGCAAGGTTTACTTTTAGTGAGGTGCTTTTGGTAATATTTAAAGGCATTTGCAAGGATTAATAGAATCTACATTTTACGATATTCTTCAATCATAATCAAGAGTTTTGGGATTATTATATGATAATTATAACTTTTATAGGGCAACTAGATAATAAAAACTCTTTTGGTATATATTTTCAGTAAATAATTCAAACCTAAAAGGCTTCGTTATTCGGGCTCTTGCCTATGGACTTAGAACTATTACCTTTGTACCGAATTTATAGCATTATGGAGAATATCTACCCGAAAAATTTTGAAGAGAAAGTCGGTTTTGTCCGTGTCCGAGAACTTGTCTCTACTCGTTGCCTTTGTCACTTAGGGGCAAGAAAAGTAGACGAAGTATTATTCTATACCGATTATGAGACTGTAAATCGGTTAATCTCAGAAGTTGATGAGATGAAAACTATTTGCTTGATGGATGATTCCTTTCCGGTGGATAATTACATCGATTCGACCCCTTTTTTGGAACGAATTAAGCACGAAGGAACTTGGCTCGATGAGCGTGAATTGTATGACCTGAGAAAGTCTCTTGACTCCATAAAAGCATTGCTCTCCTTTTTCAAGCGTGGTGATGAACCTCGATACCCTTATCTTACAAATCGTACTAAAAATCTTTCGTATTACCCATTCGTTACCGAAAGAATAGACTCGATCCTGAATAAATTTGGCAAACTGAAGGATAACGCTTCGCCCGAGCTGGCGAGAGTTCGTTCCGAGATCTCCTCCAAAGTGGCTTCGGTTTCGAAACGAATCCAAAGCATTCTGAAAGTCGCTCAGACCGATGGTTATGTCGAATCGGATGCTACACCTTCAATCCGTGATGGAAGGATTGTGATCCCAGTTTCAGCTGCAAATAAGCGTAGGGTAAAGGGTTTTATTCACGATGAGTCGGCAACAGGAAAAACGTTTTTCATTGAGCCTGTTGAGGTAGTGGAGCTGAATAACGAGATTAGGGAGTTAGAGTTCGCCGAGCGCCGAGAAGTGATAAGGATTCTAGTGGAATTCTCCGATGCTATCCGACCCTATGTCCCCGAATTGCTTTTAGCCTACGACTTTCTTGGTATTATTGATTTTACTCGAGCCAAGGCGTTGTTTGCCATCGATGTTAATGGGGCTAAACCAATCTTATCTTCCACTCCCAATATCTATTTACGTCAAGCAAAGCATCCTTTGCTCTATCTTACGCTAAAACGAGAAAAGAAGGAAATCGTCCCTTTAGATATCCAGCTAAATAAAAACGATAGAATACTCTTGATTTCTGGACCTAATGCCGGAGGGAAATCTGTATGCCTTAAAACGGTTGGTTTGCTTCAGTATATGCTTCAATGTGGCTTTTTACCCTCTGTTCTTGAGAATTCCGAAATGGGCATTTTTGGGAAAATATTCATTGATATTGGTGATGAGCAATCCATCGAGAACGATTTAAGTACATATAGTTCACATCTACTCAATATGAAGTATTTCCTGCGAAATTCCGATTCAAACTCCTTGATTTTGATCGATGAATTTGGAGCAGGAACTGAACCTATGGTGGGTGGTGCTATTGCCGAATCAATCCTTCAACGATTTTGTACCCAAGGTACATTTGGGGTAATCACTACCCACTATACAAACCTAAAGCATTTTGCAGCAAATACTCAGGGCGTTGTTAATGGGGCAATGCTATTTGATGTAAGTAAAATAGAACCATTGTTTAGGCTCGAGGTGGGGAAACCCGGCAGTAGTTTTGCATTTGAGATTGCTCGTAAAATAGGATTACCCGAGGATGTGCTTCAGGATGCATCATCTAAAGTGGGAGAAGATCATATTAGCTTTGAGAAGCACCTTCGAGATATTTCTCGCGATAAACGATACTGGGAGAATAAACGGGACAATATCCGCTTAACAAGTAAAAAGGTTGAGGAGATCGAAAAAAAGTTGGAGCATGAGCTCTTAACGATTAAAGAACAGCGCAAGGAGATTCTTTCAAAGGCCAAAAAAGAAGCTGGGGCTTTACTCTCGGATACAAACCGACAGATTGAAAATACTATCAGGGTAATTAAAGAAACGAATGCCCATAAGGAAAAGACGAAAGCTGTTAGATCGGAACTTGAGGAATTTAAGGAAGTGGTGGCGGGCACGGATAGTTTGCAGGATGACACCATCGATCAGAAAATTGAGAGGCTAAGGGATCAGCAAAAACGCAGGGTTGAGAAAACAAGGGAGAAGGGACAAATTCCTGAATTACCAATTAATGTAGAACCAGCGATTAAATCTCTTGAGAAAGGGGATAAAGTGCGATTGAAAGATCAGGATATTGTTGGTGAGGTGGTTGAGGTAGGCTCCAAGAATGTAGTGATTGCTTTTGGCAATATGATGACAAGCATTGATATAGAAAAGATAGAAGTTATCTCGGCCAATGAATATAGGAAAACAAATCGTGAGGTATCGCAGCCAAGGACGGGCATCGGGGTTGATACGCTTAAAAGGAAGCTGAATTTCAAATCAGAAATTGATATCCGGGGATATCGTGCCGAGGAGGCTATTCGATCGGTTCAAGAACTGGTTGATGAGGCATTAATGGTTGGGACAGGTCAAGTACGCATACTCCATGGTAAGGGTAATGGTATTTTACGCCAGTTGATTCGTGAATACTTGGCAACACATCCAGGGGTTAAATCCTTTAACGATGAACGCGTAGAATTCGGGGGAACAGGCATTACTATGGTGATACTTGATTCGTAATTCAGGAGTAAGGAGTCAGAAGACAGAAGTTAGAAGATAAAAGATAAAGGTTTTTGTACACATAAGATTTAACGAGCATGGAAGTCGGAAAAACCTAACAATCTATAACTTCAATATATCCGATATCTTCCCAAAAAGGAATAATTATTCAAAAAAATCACCTTGTTTTAGCCACTTTTTAAGGGGTTGAGGTTAATTCTTTACTCATACAATAACATTATTGAACCAAAAAATATTATATCTTCGTAATACATAAAATTCCGTTTTCTGAATGGAAGTACTTGTTTATACACAGAGGTTAACTCCCCGCGTAGATTATATAATTAGGTTTATCTTCGAAGATATTCTTGGAGTTAGGGCTAGGGTTACCTCTTCCTATTCTGAGGCAAAATCGCATCATGGGGTGTTGATTTCGTATTGTCAACTCAGGATTAAGGAGGGTATTCATATTGTACCCCATAACTTGATGATTGAGGATTCAATAGTTCGTCAAAAAATTGAATTTTTCAGTTGGGATGAGCTGCCCGCTTTCTTTAAAACATCAAAGGATGCTGATATACCCTTCGACCTTTTTGCTGCCTCATTCTACTTAATCTCCCGGTACGAGGAATACCTGCTTTTTGAACCCGATAAGCATAATCGATTCACCTCAGATCAGAGCGTTGCTGCGATGGGTGGGTTCTTGGAGGACCCAATTATCGATCAATGGGCATATAAGTTGGTAAGTAAAATACAAGAAAAGTTTCCTAGTTTTGAGATTAATCCTAAAAAGTTCAATTTTATACCAACCTTTGATGTTGATAATGCATATGCATATCAAAATAAAGGTCTTAAGAGGGCAGTGCTAGGTACCCTAAGATCATTTGTCACTCTTCGTTTTAGCGATTTTTTCAATAGGGTGTTTTTCTATTTGAATTTAAGAAAAGATCCTTTTGATATATACACTGACACTTTTGCGATGCTTAACGATTGGCCAAATGCCATTTGGTTTGTATTAGTTGGACGAAATAGCCATTATGATAGAAATGTCCCAGTACGACACTATGAGATGCAGGATCTAATTCATCGAATAAGTGATAAGTTTAGAGTTGGAGTGCACCCATCGTATCAATCGGGGACCAGTTTTGATAAAGTAAAGTCTGAAATATCTGATATTACCAGAGTACTGACTGCAAATGTAATATTAAGCCGTCAGCACTACATGCGAATATTTTTACCCACGACCTATATCAATTTAGCTTTGCTGGGAATTAAGGAGGATTACTCGATGGGCTATTCCGATCGAATTGGTTTTAGAGCAGGTACGTGCACCCCGTTTTTTTTCTATAATCTAAAGGCGGAGCAGGTTTTAAACTTAAGGATAATCCCATTTCAAACAATGGATTATACTCTTTTTCAGCGAATGAAGTTGAATCCTCATGAAGCATTGGATCGTGTAATGAAACTTGTAAGTAAGGTACATGCAGTGAATGGCACCTTTGTTTCGATTTGGCATAATGAGTATTTGTCGGGAATTTCACCATGGAAAGGGTGGGAGTTACTAATGCCTTTAGTCCTCGATAAAGTTAAGGAGTTGAAAAGTGAAGATCCAGTACTTTAAGCATTGCGATATCGATTTTCTCAAATGGGATGAATGCATTAGTCGTTCATTGAATGGCATTATTTATGCCTACTCTTGGTATTTAAATATTGTTGCTGGAGAGTGGGATGCACTTATAGGGGATGATTATAATTCAGTATTCCCCTTGGTGAAGAATAAAAAATATGGTATATCTTACATATTTCAACCAATTTTTACTCAGCAATTAGGAGTGTTTTCACCTGGAAAGGTTGATCAACAAATCCTGAAATTGTTTATCGAATCGATTCCGAAAAAATACCTTTATCAGGAAATCAACTTTAACTCATATAATAACCTTGAGTACCCCAAAGGAAAGGTTAAGGATAGAATAACATATCAACTTGATTTAGTGCAGCCCTATAGTGTGCTGTCGTTAAATTATAGCGAGAATACACGAAGAAATATCTCTAAATCAATTGCCTTGGGTGTTTATGTAAAGAAGGGACTGCCTATTGATAATTTTATTGATTTTACACGAAATAACCTTGTTGTTGCTTTAAAGGATAATCAGTTTGATAAACTTCTTAAAATAATTCATCAATCCACAGATAAAGGTGTAGGAGAGGTGTATGCTGCATATACAGGTCAGAATGAACTTAGTGCAGTCGCATTTTTTGTTCGTTCGAATGGAAAGGTTATTTATCTGTCTGCGGTTTCTAGTGAAGTGGGAAAAACGAATAGAGCGATGTTTGCACTTGTCGATCGCTTTATAAATGATTGCTCAGAGTCCTTATTAATTCTAGATTTTGAGGGCTCTAATTTTGAAAGTATTGCCAGATTTTATGCTGGTTTTGGAGCAAGTCGTTGCATTTATCAGCAACTTAAAATCAATAATTTACCATGGTTTTTAAAACCATTAAAGCGATAAGGGTATTTTATAGAATCCTTCCATTGCTTTAAGTGTATCTATTCTTTTTCGCGGATTACTCCATCAAACTCTCAAAATCGATCTCTGACATCTGCTCCGATTCAATTACCTTTCCCTTCTCACATTTAAGTGTTCTTGCAGGAAATTTTTTAAGCAGAGAGTAGTTATGGGTGGCCATTATCACCGCCCGCCCGGTTGATGAAATATCATGGAGCAGCCGCATAATCTCCTCCGAAGTCTCAGGGTCTAAATTACCGGTAGGCTCATCAGCAAGAATGATCTCCGGATCATTCAGCAAGGCTCTGGCAATAACAACACGTTGCTGTTCCCCTCCCGATAGCTGGTGAGGCATCTTGTACTCCTTATGCTGAAGACCAACTTTCTCAAGTGCATCTTTTATTCGTTGCTCAGTCTCAGGTTTATCTTTCCAACCAGTAGCATGAAGCACAAATAGTAGATTATCGAAGATCGATCGATCGGTTAGCAATTGGAAATCTTGGAATACAATACCAATCTTCCTTCTTAAGTAAGGCATTTGATTTCGTTTTAGTTTACGTAAATCGAATTCATCAACACGACCTTCCCCCTCTTTAAGTTCAATCTCTCCTGTGATTACTTTTATTAAGCTCGATTTTCCGCTTCCAACTTTACCGATTATGTAAACGAACTCACCTTTCTCAATTGAGAAATTTACTTCAGAGAGGATCAGCTGTTCATCATGATATAATGAAGCGTTAGTGATTTCAATAATTGTATCGAGCGCCATAACAAGTACTTTTCAATGAATACCTATGAATAAACTATAAAATTGCTATAAAGATAGATTCATTTTTTGTAGAAAGAACAAATGATTATCTAAAATATCTATTGATTCAGAAAACTAGAAATTGCATCGGGGTATATTTGGAATACCTACAGTTTCTATTAAGAACATAAAAAACAATAAAAATCCCCATCAAATTAATGATGGGGATTTTTTATGAGCGGTTATAGAGCACCTCCCAAGTATTAGAGATAATTTTCAGAGTGCTTTATCTTCTTGGGTAAACGATATTCAAGTAATTGATGTGAAATGTTTTGACATGATGATAGATTAGAACAAATAAGAGAATAAAGTACTTTGGGAAAGCAAAAAAAGACAATTTATACTTTATTCCAAGAATAACCCTTAGGGTTTCTTAACATCACCGCGCGACAAATAGCGTTTTTTTGCTTCTACTGCATCAGCCCCAAGTGCAATATAGATGACTGTCCTTAGGTCTATTACAACTGCTTGCATCTTTGATAAATCAAGCGTTTTAATGGCACCTGCCGGTTTTTTTTCGTACATGGAATTATTCCTTTCGTTAATGAAATATTTATTGAAAATGAGATATCTGTTTAATAAAAAAAACAATAGTAAGAATCTACCTATCTAGTCAGTGTAGATTTTTTGAGAGATTTTAAGAGTTGTTCTGATTTTGCCCTTAACAAAAAAAAGAGGAAGAGCTGTCAGGTTATAACAAGCAGTTACCGAAAAAGTTTAAAATCAGACAAATGTAACATAAAAATCGGGATTATTTAGATCTGATGAAGTAATAATAATCTCTCTCATCTTTAGTTCACCCGATTAATTCATCTCTTTACCATTAATTCAAAAGGCTGAATGAATAATTTAAGATTGAGTTTTTACGCTAGGAATTTATTTTATAGATGACGAGAAATTTAATAAGCATCAATAGATAAATGCAAGCATTGTTAAGTTTTACAGATATCCTTTTCTGGAAATTCAAATTCAATTCCTTTTTTCAATTTACTATTAGACGTAAGATTGAAGGTATAACTTTGGATTTTGAAAAAAGGTAGAAAAGATTAAATCAGTGAGACTTTAATTTAGAGCAACAAAATTATTTAGTCGAACTCCAGCCTACCGGCAGGAATGGATCCCGAGCTTAGCCGAGGGATCTCTGGGGTTAAATTGAATTCGCAGAACTCGCAATCTCGGTTCCCCTACGTTAACTTCAATTATAAAATATTTTCCATTTAGATACGTCGTTCGCTGCGGTGAACTAGTTCATTATAGTAAAAATTATTCAGGCATAGTTTATTTCTCATGAGTGAATCTTCCTTCCTCATTTAAGTTATTCCGTTATTAAAAACTCAGAATGTGTGAATGATATAACTCTTTACTTCAATTGTATAACATCTTATGGAGTTAATGTAATCACATTTGTGGTATTGAAATAAATCACATACCATGAAAGGTTAAATAGAAAATATTGAAGCTTTTTAATGTGAAAAAGGAAATACAAACTTATTAAACGAGCATGTTCGTTAAACATTAACACGGATGAAAACTCATATGCAAGTTTCATCCTTCAACTTCAATAAAAAATCAAACTGATGAAAAAAGAAGATCAAATCCCAGAAGAGGACAAAAAAATCAATCCACTTAAACCTGAAAAAGAAAAGATTGATAAACAACAGAGTAAAACTTTTTGGATTATAGGTGTATCGTTATTGTTAATAACAATTGGGGTATTCATTTTTTATAATTTTAAAGCACATTCGAAAATTGGAGAACTTCAAACAGAGCAAGCCCAATTACTTTCAACACAGACCAATAATGAAGGTGTAATTAACAACTACATGGGAGCTTTCAACGAAATTGAAGCGACCATTGATAGTATCAAGAGAAGGCAAAATATTATCTCGATAAATACCATTGGTTCTCGTGAGGTAGAGATTCCAAGCGATAAGAAGAAACAAATTATTGAGGATGTTAAGTACTTGAATTATTTGCTCGAACGTAATAAAAAGCAATTTTCCGAATTAAACCGTCAACTCTCGCATTCAGCAGGGCGTCTATCTGAGTTCAAGAAGAAGTTAGAAGTATTGAACAAACTCATTGAGGAAAACGATAAGAGTATTGCCGAACTTAAAAAACAATTGGTAGGTAAAGACTTCGAGATAACCCAGTTGAACGATAAGGTTATTGCAATGGAAGACCAAATCAAACAACAAACCAATATAATTGGTGATAAACAAATTCTGCTTAATACTGCACATTTCGTAATTGGTAATTATCAAGAGCTTAATAGTAAAGGAGTAGTTAACCGGAGCAGTGGTTTTTTTGGATTAGGTCGCAAAACATCTGTTAATAATAAGTTATCTGACAACTCCTTTACATCAATTGACATGTGGGAAACTACAACCTTTCTTGTTGGGGCTAAAAAAGCAAAATTAATCACTACTCATCCTACTGATTCGTACAAATGGGTAATGAAAGGTGACCTAGTAGAATCTCTAGAAATAATCAATCCTGATATCTTCTGGAGATACACACATTATGCTGTACTGGAAACGAATTAAGGGATTTTTGATTTATGAACATTGTTATTTGGAAGAATAGAAACAGGATGAAATGATGTAAGTGTTTATTTGGCATAGTTAATCCAACATCCAACATTAATATCAAGAAATTCGCAAACAGTTTTTCAAGATTATTAGTTAAAACCTGTGAGGATAACCTTACAGGTTTCTTTCATGCTCAAGATTTATGTGGGCTCAACCTCAATCCTTCATAAATCCTCGGTATTATTGCTTTTATGGAATTAGGAATTTTTATCAATGTCGTTGACTTAAGAAAATCATTGTATACTTCGACGAGCTCAGTGTACCCGTTGTGTGGACGTTGAGGTTATCGAAATGTACCGTTTAATCAAGATACTCGTTAAGTCAACGACATTGTTTTACGAATTTCGAGAGATTATTCTGGGGTTTTATGTGAAAAAATGAAATTAAGACAGTCGTCTAATACCATATGAGATATTCAAAAGGCAAATTAATTAGTAATCCACAACTATTTTATAGTAAAATCATCCGCATCAAGATAGGCAGGAAAAGAGTTGCGGAAGTTTAGTAAATCTTGTAACGGAAGACTTGCTGATATTATTTGATTTTCATTTGATTTTGCGTTTGCTAGAATTTTCCCTTGAGGATCAATAATTTGAGAATCGCCTGTAAAGTTAATCCCGTTTCCATCCTGGCCAACCCTATTGCAGGCAGCAACAAAGCACTGATTTTCTATGGCTCTTGCAGGTAGAAGGGCGTTCCAAGCGTAACGACGGGCTTCGGGGAAATTAGCAACAATCAGAATCATATCGTAATCGTTCCGATTTCGACTCCAAGCAGGGAAGCGTAAATCGTAGCACACAAGCAAAAGTATTCGAAAATCTTTATAGTTCACAATTGTTCGATTAGTGCCCAATTCGTAGGAGTTATGTTCACCCGACATGCGGAATAGGTGACGTTTATCATAGTGATCAATGCTTCCATCGGGATGAACAAATACCAATCGATTATAGTATTTCCCCGATTCTTCAACAATCAAACTTCCCGCTAATGCAACCTTCTTTGAGGTTGCAACCCTTTGCATCCATTTAACCGTTGGTCCTTGCCATTTCTCTGCTAGATTTTCAGGTGACATGGAGAACCCAGTGCTGAACATCTCTGGTAGAACAATCAAATCGATATCACTATCAATACTGCTTATCTTCTCATCAAACAATTCTCGATTCTTTGCTGGCGATTCCCAATACAAATCGGATTGGATTATTGAAATGTTCATTTTAATGTTTTTTGAAGTTTGAGATATCGTTAGCAATTGCATTATTGTAAACCTCGATTAGTTTTTGCAATATTGGCGATTTAACTGTATAATTTACTTCATCAATAATGGAAATAGGTAATATTCCTGGAGATGTTCCCGTTAGAAAGGCACCATCAAACTCGGTTAATCTATCAATTGAAACCAACTCTTCCTTAAAAGGAATTTCTAATTTTTTAGAAATATTTATTACAACTTGACGAGTAATTCCCCTTAATACCAGATCAATTGGAGGGGAAAACAATGCATCATCTTTAATAAAAAAAATATTGGAGCGACTACCTTCGGTTATAAAATCATTGCTATTAACTAGTAAAACTTCATAACAACCCGATTCCTTAATTATCTTATCAGCGTTCTCTCTAAGATTAGCATCTTCAACCTTAGCGTTTGGATTATCCCGATTTGCTTTGAGGGTTTTTAACTCTACCCCATTATCCCTTTGATATTGGGTCGGATAGGAACTAGGAATAAAATAAACGAGTAAATCAGGAGACTTAGATGAACCATAAACCAATGATATTCGAATATTATTTTCTTCAACTGGATTAATTCGTAGTAAATCAACAATCATCCATTCGATCATGTCCTTATTGGGTTGAACTAAACCAAGAAGTTCTACCGATTTAATCAGTCGATTAAGATGTTGTTCAAAGAAAATTGGAGTGGAGTTCCTTACCCTAATTACTTCATAGATGATCTTGCTGCTGTTTGAAAAATTGTATGAAAAGTCACCTATTGGTGTTATGGTACCGTTAATAACATAATAATTCTCAACTAATGTAATTTTCTTATCCATTGCACTAAGTTTAATATTCTGATATTCAAAATTAGATATAAAAACTTTAAGGTATAGTGCTTATTTAAAATTTGAAAGGTTATCTAATTAGAGTCTGTCCATTGCGAACGAAGTGAAGCAATCTTAATATTGATGACCAATGGATTAACTTCGTTGAACTCGGTAAAGCCTCGGTTGCTTCGTGGAAAACCCATGCAATTACGCAATTGGGTGACGTTATGGACAGACTCTAGTTACAGAAAAACCTAAATCAAAGTTTGATGGAATTGATCAACCTAACGTAATAATTAGGATCCGTGGCAGATGGATAGCAGGTTCTATCAATACAGATTTTTACCTTCGATTGATTCGGTTCTGTGCAGCATTCTGACGATTGTAGGTTGGATATAGAAGGATATAGTACAGAGCAGACAACCTTACTCTGAATGCGATTGAGGAACTCAATATCATTCGCTGAATTAATTTTCAGGTGAACTGTCGGGAGGTTTTTCGACTGCATTAGCTGAGCCCATCCGAAAACATAAGGGCCACTATGCTCCAGCGACTCGGTAATGTTTGCAAGCATTTGGGTCGACATTGTGATGTAATCATCTTTCTCAAGTATTTTGCCAATCTCAAAGAGGTTCTGCGCCATCACCGATCCCGATGATGAAATAACGCCATCGGTTAAATCCATTTTTCGAGCAATTAAGTCCGTTTGATAAGATGGAGCGTAAAAGAGCATCCCCGAATCCTGATCGTAAAATTCTTGGATAACAATTTTTACCATTTTCTCCGCTTTGGAAATCCATTCCTGATCTAAAGTGACTTTGTAAACTGATATATAGGCTTTCATAAGCTGAGCGTAATCATCGAGTAGAGCATCAATAGAGAGGCGCTCCTTGCAATGGATTCGTTTAAGTTTTCCGTCGAAGTAATGATTGCTTTCGATATAATTTAAGCAACTAATCGCCGCTTTTAGATAGTTTGTATTGCTGAATGTTATAAAAGCATCAACAAAAGCCGAAATTAGCATGCCATTCCACGAGGTAATAACTTTATCATCAAGGGCAGGCTTTATTCTATGGCAACGAGTATCAAACAATAATTTTTTGGCTCGTGTAATTTTATTAACAGCGGTA
>JAYTVX010000300.1:0-3671 GCA_043743775.1 Bacteroidales bacterium
TATCATAAAGCAGTTTGGCCTTCAACTGGCAACTACTGCCGTGGTGGAGCATTCGACTCAAAGGTTATGGGAACAGAATCAGTTGCTATCCTACCTGAAGAGATGAGCAAGGAGCGTTTTGCATGGCTTCGTGATGTTATTGGTTCAGAGGTTATAGCCACCCATGGCTGTGAATCAAATGTGAAAGAGATATACGATAAATGCTGGGAGATAAAGAGAACTCGCCCCGATTGCATCATCTTTAATCAGTTTGATGAGTTTGGTAATTCAGCATGGCACTACAATACTACAGGAAAAGCAATTGAAGAGGTTTTTAACCTTGTAAAGGGTAAAAAAAGCAAGTTGGCTGCTTACGTTTCTGCTACAGGCTCTGCTGGTACAATCGCTGCTGGCGATTACCTACGGACTATTGCACCACATGTAAAGGTAGTTGCTTCAGAAGCATTGCAATGTCCTACCCTTCTAATGAATGGTTTTGGTGGTCATAGAATTGAAGGGATTGGCGATAAACACGTACCTTGGGTTCATAATGTTAAGAACACTGATGTTGTTACCGCTATTGATGATGAGGATTGCATGAGAATTCTTCGTTTGTTCAACGAGAAAGAGGGTCATGCTTATCTAAAATCAATAGGAATCGATCAGAATATCATCAACGATTTACATTTAATCGGTATATCAGGTATTGGAAATATGTTATCCGCCATTAAAACTGCAAAAGCTTTTGAGATGACAGGTGAGGATATCATCATTACCATTGCTACAGATTCTGCTGATATGTATAAATCTAGATTGGAAGAGTTAACCGCAGAAAAAGGTAAGTACAGCGATATTCAAGCTGTAAAGGATTATGAGAAGTGTATTTTAGGTACTCGCGCAGATACAATGAAGGAGCTAACCTACAACGACCGAAAGGCAATTCATAACCTGAAATATTTTACTTGGGTTGAACAGCAAGGCAAAGAGGTTGAAGATTTGAACCAACTTTGGTACGATCGTGAGATATGGAATAAACTCTTCTTGCAGGTTAATCAATGGGATCATCTTATCAACGAGTTTAACGAAAGAACAGGATTACTAAAGGGGTTATAATTTTATTCTTTTATTTCTACTTTCTCTGTGTAACTCAGTGTGCACTCTGTATTTCTCTGTGAAACTTATCTTACTCAGAGAAAAACAGAGAAGTCACAGAGAATCACAGAGATTTTTTATTAATATATCTTACCAAAAAATCTTAATTTTGCTTGAATCAAAAGACATGAATCCAACAAAGTTTATATATCGATGCACCGACTGCGGTAAAGAGTATACAACAACCGAAGTACTATATCTTTGCCCAATATGTAGAAAAGAAAATACCACTTCCACCCCACCAATAGGGGTGCTAAAAACGGTTTACGATTATCAAGAAATTAAGAAAAAAGTATCAAATTTTGAAGGACTTAAGAAAAGTGGTTTTATTGACCTTCTACCTATCGAGAATACTGATAGTTTACCAATTCTTAGGGTAGGAAAAACGCCACTCTATTCAATCAGCAAAATCAACGGAGAAAGCCTTCCATATCGTGTTCATCTAAAAGATGACTCACAGAACCCTACATTTTCCTTTAAGGATAGGGCATCATCCTTAGTATCAGCGTATGCCAAGGAGAATGATCTTGATACGATAGTAGCTGCATCTACAGGAAACGCAGGCTCTTCGCTGGCCGGAATGTGTGCCTCTCAGGGACAGCAAGCAATTATTATGGTTCCAGAGACAGCACCACTTGCAAAGCTGACTCAGATTATTATGTACGGAGCGAAAATAGTTCCCGTTAAAGGTACATATGATGAAGCGTTCGACTTGAGCATAAAAGCAACTGAGGAGTTTGGTTGGTATAACAGGAATACTGCCTTCAATCCCTTTACCATAGAGGGAAAGAAAACAGTTTCGTTTGAACTCTTTGAACAGCTTAATTTTAAAGTACCTGATAGAATATTTGTACCAGTTGGTGATGGAGTTATTGTTTCGGGTGTATATAAGGGTTTTGAGGATCTACTTCTTTTAAACCTAATCGATAGGATGCCTACAATTATTGCTATACAATCTGCAGGAAGTGATAACTTGGTAAGAAATATTGGTAAAAAGGATTTTCAAATTATACCAAGCACTACCATTGCCGATTCCATCTCAGTTGATATCCCACGGAACTTCTACATGGCACAGCAATTCATCCAGAAGTACAAGGGAGAATCACTAATCGTTTCCGATGATGAGATAATGAACGCTTCAATAATACTATCGAAGAATACCGGAATATTTGCTGAACCTGCAGCGACTACAGCTTTTGCAGGATTGCTGAATTACCAAAAGAAAGGTAAAATCGCCGATAATACCAACAACGTGGTTCTACTTACAGGAAGTGGTCTGAAGGATTTGAAATCGGTAAGCAGTATGCTTAAGATTCCTGAATCAATCTACCCTACCATCGAAAATCTGAAAAAAATACTATGAATAAACCTTCTAACACTTTACTGTGCAAAATGATTTTCTTTATTTACCCCAACCCTAAAGGGTGTGAAGAAAATCAATTTGCACCCTTTAGGGTTGGGGTAAATAAATTGATTTTCTGAAATTAGGTAATATCTAATTCTTAATATTATACTACTATCATGATAACATACACTCTGAATGGCATAAAGACAAATTACTCTGGTGATTTAGAAGAAACGCTTCTCGACCATTTAAGACTTGAGCATAAAATTACTTCACCGAAAGATGGTTGCTCAGGCCAAGGTGTATGTGGTGCGTGTACCGTTGAGATAAACGGAAAGCCGAAGTTAGCTTGCCGAACCAAAATGAAAGATTTGGATGGTGCAGAAATATTAACCACCGAGGGATTATCTGAAAAATTCAGAACTACGATTGGCAAAAATTTTGCAGAAAAAGGTGCTGTTCAGTGTGGTTTTTGCTCACCAGGTATGATTATGCGAGCTAAAGGGTTATATAACGTCAACAAAACCCCTACCCGACCTGAAATTGTAAAGGTTATCTCCCCTAACATTTGCCGATGCACGGGTTATGTGAAAATTGTAGATGCTATCGATGAAACCTTCAAAGAGCTTGATGGAGATAAGCACACAAATAATCCAAAATCTGCTCTAATTGGTAAACCATATCCTAAATACCAATCCATTGAAACCGCTTTAGGAGATCGGGATTTCGTAGATGATATGCGCTTTGATGGGATGGTTCACGGAGTTCTAAAATTCAGCGATCACCCAAGGGCAAAAGTTATAAAGATTGATTATTCTGAGGCGTTAAAGATTGAAGGAGTTATCAAAATATTTACCTCAAAGGATATTCCTGGTGACAAAGTTATAGGTATTGTTTACCAAGATTGGCCAATGATGATTGGTGAGGGTGAAATAACAAACTATATTGGTGATGTTATTGCTGGTATAGTTGCCAAATCAGAAGCGATTGCTCGTAAGGCTATTAAGCTAATTAATATTGACTATGAGGTTTTAGAAGCCGTAACCGATGTACACGAAGCGGTTAAATCAACAAGTATAAAGGTTCATAGTGGAAAATCAAACATTCAAGAAACCTGCAGTATTCGTTTTGGTGATGTCGACAAAGCATTCCAAGAAGCAGCATACGTTTCAAGCGGTTCATATGAAACTCAGCG
>JAYTVX010000301.1:0-5135 GCA_043743775.1 Bacteroidales bacterium
CCGGTTAGAATATCGGGTACAACTTTGCAAAAAGCTTTTGGGAACAACCCTTTATCAAGGTCTTTAATTGCATTGTGAACGTCCTCCTTTGAGGCTGAAACGCCACGCTGGTTGTAACGGGATGTATTTGTCATTGTTAATCTTTATAATCGTGCAAAAATATAAAAAACATTAGGTCTTTATATACAGTATCTCGTCACTTTTTCGAGTCACTCCATTTTCAGCAACTCCTTCTTCGTCTCATTTTTCAAAACCGCCTGTTCAGGGGCGTCAACCAGGCAAATCTTGAGGTTTGCAAGTTTCTCGTCATCAACAAAGATCAAAAAAAAATTTGCCTCTTTCTTGGTGGTAACCTGCATCCAAAGACCAATCCTTGTAACATCCTTTGTTTCATACACATAAAACACCAGAAGGTCAGCATCTTCCGGTTTATCAACAGCATATACTTTAACCTGCGCCGAGTCGATTGTGCTTACCTCAAAATATTTCTGCGCCTGACTTTTTATTGTCAGATTAAAAATCAGAAAGAGAAGAAAACAGAAGCGATACATCTTCTTGTTGGCGGTTTGGTATAACATATAAAAAAGGAGCCCTAAAGCTCCTTTAATTATTGATTCAGATACGCCTACTCCTTTCCTGAAGCCTTATAATCAGTACGGAGTACTTTAAATTCTGTTCTACGAGAGATTTGATAAACAATCTCTTTCTTATCATTATCGAGGGTATCAATAAATTTCGGATCAAGTATACCCCCTGCTACCATGAATGGATACTGAGCAACGAGCTGAGCATCGGCAATCTTTGGTTGTGATTGAGCATAACCTTTGGCCTTGAGTCTATCGGTGGCAATTCCCTTTTCAATTAAAAAGTTCACAACTGATTGAGCACGTTTCTGCGAAAGATCATAGTTATATTCAAGGGTACCACGACTATCGGTATGTGAGCCAAGCTCTATTGTAACATTAGGGTTATCGTTAAGAATTTCAACTAGCCTATCGAGTGCCACCATTGATTCTGGTCTAAGTTCCCAACGATCGTAATCGTAGAAAATATTGGGGATCTCAATTGGTTTCTCGGTTGATGTGAGGTTTATACTAGCAGTAAAATCCTTGCTCTGGACAATACCCCTTGTGGTCTCCTTGCTCTTATTGTTCAAATACCCTTTTTTAGATGCCACTACCACATAATCAGTATTGGGGCTGAGCATAAATTTAAACGATCCATCAACCGCAGTTTCAGCGGTAGTAATAAGACCATCACTTCCAACAAGTTTAACCGTTGATTGTGCAATTGGTTTACTCGTCTTATCATCGTTCACCTGTCCAATCATATTAAGAATAATTGGAGGTAGATAGAATAGGTAGATATCATCGGCACCTCTACCACCCGTTCTACGGGAGGAGAAATAGCCAGCCTCTCGTTCCTTTTCAAAGACAATTCCAAAATCATCGGAAGGTGAATTTACAGGAAATCTCATATTCTCAACAACCCAACCATTCTTATCGTTAGGTTTTGCTCTGAAAACATCTAAACCACCAATGCCTGGTAGTCCATCGGATGAAAAGTAAAGAGTTCCATCGGGATGAATGTATGGGAACATATCGCTACCCGGAGTATTTATATCACCTCCAAGGTTGATCGGTTCGCCCCAATTATCGCTAATGCTAGCCCTGGTTATCTTCCAGATATCAATACTCCCAAAACCATTGGGCAAATTACTTGCGAAATATAGGGTTAATCCATCGGCAGATAATGATGGATGAGCAACAATCATGCTATCGGATGTAACCTTAATTGGCTCTGGAGTAAGCCATCCACCCTCACTTTTCTTTGAAAAAAGAATTTCGCAACCAAGTTTCTCTTTTTTACTCACCTTGCACCGAGTAAAGAAGAGGGTATTGAAATCGGAACTTAACGTACAGGTGCCTTCATCGAAAGCAGTATTAACAGCGGCATCAATTGGTTTAGGATCGCTCCAAATACCCTTTAAATCGCGTTCAGTATAAAAAATATCGGAAAAGAGTTCGCCTGTCACCGATGAAATTTTCCCTCCGGTTGCTCCAGTGCGTGAAGAGGTGAAAAACAAAGAGCTATAATCTTCATTCCCATAAACAGGGCTATATTCACTCTGTTTTGTATTTATACTTCGAACATTGGTTAATTCATATCCCGAGGGAGTTGCAATCCATTGTTTTGCTAACTCGCAGGAATTAACACCAATATCAGCTAGTTTATCGTTGGGTACAAGCTGCTTATACTTTTGGTAGTTCTCCAATGCTAAATCATACTTCTCACCCATTTTAAGCATTTCGGCATAATAGTAGTAAACCTTTGGATCGGGACAGTTCCTTAAAATTGCCTTCTGATACCATATCTCAGCCTGACGAGCATTGCCTATTAGGCGATAACAGGTGGCTATTTTGTTTAGATACTTCGATAGTTCTACCTTATCCTGTTGAATCTTCTCGAGCTCGTTCTTATAAATGTCAATTGCATCGAAATAAGCACCTGCCTTAAAAAGAGCATCTGCACGCTGGAGTTTGGAGGTTTGTCCTTGAACAAAACTCAGTCCAGCTAAGACTATAAGTAAACTTAAAATGTATTTTTTCATTGCCAAAACTTTAAAATGGCTATTTGTAAGATGTTTTGTAAACGGTGCAAACAATTTATTATTGTTTTACACGAACAGTGTAAAAGTAAGCAATATTTCCAAAATATAAAACGAATAAAAAAGTGGGTGTTTCCAAAGCAAAAAAGTTAACCACAAAGAACTCAAAGGGTACACTCAATGAGCACAAAAAAAGTATCTTATTTATTAATGCTCTGTGAACTTAGTGAAATCCCTGACTGCTGTCAGGCAGCCTTTGTGGCCTTTGTGGTTAATATTGATTTATGAAACTCTTATTTACCTTACAAACAACAACTCTCGGTATTTTGGCAAAGGCCACATCTCATCGTCGACAATCAGCTCCAACTTGTCGATATGATTCCTAATCTCTTCGAGGAAGGGCTTAACCTTTAAGGAGTACTCCTGAGCCCTTTTGGGGAATTCATCGATTAAGTTTAGGTCTTTACGCATTTCATCCATCAATGGAACCAGCTCACGAACAGCTTTGATGTGCTCTGATATTGTTTTCAACGTCTCCATCTGATTCTCTGCCATCGAGTTAAATTCCTTTTCATCAGTAAATAAATCCTTTAACCCTTTAACATTGGTAATAATCACATTCTGATACGCAATAGCTGTTGGGATAATATGGTTTATGGCTAAATCGCCAAGGATCCGGGCTTCAATTTGAACCTTCTTTACAAAAATCTCATTTCGGATATCGAACCTTGCTTCAAGCTCTCGCTCCGATAAAACCTTATTATCGCCCAATAGCTTTATGGATGATGGGTACAGGAATGTCTTGAAAGCTTCAGTTGCATCGGGTAGATTTGGTAATCCCCTCCTTTCGGCTTCTTCAACCCACTCCTGGCTATATCCATTCCCTTCAAAACGAATCTTCTTACAATCGATGATCGCTTTACGAAGACATTGAAAGATCGCCTCATCCTTTTTTACACCCTTTTCAATGAGCTTATCGACCTCAACCTTGAATTTATTGAGCTGATCGGCAACTGCAGTATTAAGCACAATCATCGGCGAAGCACAACTAGCCGAAGAACCAACGGCTCTAAACTCAAATCGATTTCCTGTGAATGCAAACGGTGATGTGCGATTACGATCTGTATTATCGAGTAGAATCTCAGGTATTTTCCCAATGATATCGAGCTTCAGCTCTGTTTTCTCATCTGGGGTCATTTTTCGTTCCGATATCCTTTGCTCAAGATCGTCAAGAACTCCATTCAGCGTTTTACCAATGAAAACCGACATGATTGCTGGAGGTGCTTCATTTGCTCCCAGCCTATGTGTGTTCGGTTCACTTGCTATGCTCCCTAAGAGCAGTGCAGAATAATCATGGACCGCTTTTACCGTATTTACAAGGAAAGTCAAAAACTGAAGATTGTTTTTAGGGGTACCTCCTGGCGATAAAAGATTTATCCCCGAATCGGTCATCAACGACCAGTTGCAATGCTTCCCCGATCCGTTTATCCCCTTGAAAGGCTTCTCATGGTAGAGTATCCTGAATTTATGCCTACGGGCGATCTTCTCCATCAAAGCCATAATCAGCTGATTGTGGTCAACCGCAAGATTGGCCTCCTCGAAGATTGGTGCACACTCAAATTGGTTTGGTGCAACCTCGTTATGCCTTGTTTTTACTGGAATACCCAGTTTATAGGCTTCCATCTCAAAGTGGCGCATAAAAGCGGATACCCTCTCAGGAATTGAGCCAAAGTAATGATCCTCCAGCTGCTGATCCTTGGCTGCGGCATGGCCCATCAGGGTTCTTCCACAAAGAGCAAGATCAGGGCGAGCGTTGTACAGCGATTCATCGACAAGGAAGTACTCCTGCTCCCACCCTAACGTTGCAAATACTTTATCTACCTCCTTGTCGAAATAGGACAATACGGAAACAGCTGCCTTATCAAGCGCATATAGAGATTTTAGGTGTGGAGTCTTAAAATCTAAGGCCTCTCCGGTATATGATACAAAAATTGTTGGAATACATAAGGTATGCTCAAGAAGGAAGGCCGGTGAGGTTGGATCCCAAGCCGAATATCCACGCGCCTCAAAGGTATTACGAATTCCTCCACTTGGAAAACTCGATGCATCGGGTTCTTGCTGTACCAGAAAATCGCCATGAAAACTTTCAATCGCATTACCATTCCGATCGAGCATAAAAAATGCATCATGCTTCTCAGCCGTAGCACCATTCAACGGGTGAAACCAATGGGAATAATGGGTTGCACCTCGTTCTATTGCCCATGCCTTCATACCCGCTGCGACTTGCCCTGCGATCTTGCGATCAATCTTACGGCCCTCGTCCATAGCCTTTGCAACGCTATCGTAGGCTTCTTGCGATAGGTATCGCTTCATTTTAGCCCTATCGAAAACATTGGTTCTAAACACTTCCGAAATTCTGTTTGACTCTGCTTCGTACGGAATTGGATTTCGATTAACCGCTTCGCCAATTGCCTTAAATCTGAGATGTGCCATAGTTGATTATTTTTTACAAAATTATATTTTTTTT
>JAYTVX010000302.1:0-1966 GCA_043743775.1 Bacteroidales bacterium
GTTTGTATTATTGAAGTTAGATCGGTTACATTTAGTTTAATAGTAAGTTCAAGTTTAGTAGAATCGACGTGTGAAGTGATATAGGCACCTAAAATTTTCGCATCGTTCCCCTCAACAATTTGGGAAATCTGGGTCATTGAAAAATCATTACTATTTAGCTCAATAACAATTATTCCACCGGGGGTACGCAATGCTGAAAGTTCAGCAAAATAGTGCAACAGATCCATAATTGTTATTACGCCTAGATAGTTTTTCTTATCATCAAGTACTGGAACAATTGAAAGTTTCAACCTTGAAGCAACCTCCATGATTTCAAACACGTGCTGATACTCCATCACGTATGGGCGAAGTAACGATAGCGGATGATTTCCAAGTGGTTCCTCGGACATATTCATATCATAGATATCTACCTCAGAAATCAAACCCAAGAACTCCTTATCGTTAACAATTGGAAGGTGAGATACCTTAAAAACATCCATCCAGTTTAAAGCCGTAATTCCAGTATCTGAAGTTTTCAGCGCTGGAATTATTTCTGATATCATATCTTTTGCTATCATTGCCTTAAAGCGTTTAGAAAAACTGCTACATTTGCACAAAAGTAATTCGAAAAATTGGCATTATGACCCGTCTAAGCGTAAATATAAACAAAATAGCTACTCTGCGAAATGCTAGAGGAGGAAATATTCCAAATGTTTTAAAATCGGCAATCGATTGTCAGCGATTTGGTGCAGAAGGAATCACTGTTCACCCTCGACCCGATGAACGTCACATCCGCTATCAAGATGTTCTTGATATTAAACCAATAATTACTACCGAGTTTAATATCGAGGGGTACCCAACCGACTCATTTATTCAGCTTGTGCTTAGTGTCTCACCACATCAAGTTACTCTTGTACCCGATCCTCCCAGCGCTATAACCTCAAATGCAGGTTGGGATACCATTATTAATAAGGATTATCTCAAAAAAGTAGTAGCCATTTTCAGAGAAAAAGGTATTCGCACATCAATTTTTGTCGGTGCAAACCCTGAAATGGTAAAGCATGCAGCCGATACTTTAACTGATCGGATTGAACTATACACTGAATCCTACGCTACTAACTACGCTTTTAATCCTGATCAAGCAATTGAACCCTTTATTCATGCTGCAGAATCAGCAAAAAATGTTGGATTAGGTTTAAATGCAGGTCATGATCTTAGCCTCGAAAACCTTAAATTCTTCACCAAAAACATTACGAATCTACATGAGGTATCAATCGGACATGCACTGATTGCAGATGCATTGTACTTCGGATTAGAGAATACTATTCAGATGTATTTAAATCAAATTCGATAGCGTGAAGCTATTTTATCGCGAATCGGGAAAGGGTGAAGCCCTTATTATTCTCCATGGTCTTTATGGTTCATCCGATAACTGGGTTAGCATTGCCAAAGAGCTAGAATCCTATTTCAGGGTAATCAATGTAGATCAAAGAAATCATGGGCAAAGCCCACATAGATCAGAACACAGCTACACACTTCTTACAAACGATTTACTCAAACTATTCGAAGTGCTGAAGTTAGAAAAAGCAATACTTCTAGGCCATTCGATGGGTGGAAAGGTTGCAATGCAGTTTACCATGGAACACCCCGAAAAAGTATCATCGTTAATTGTAGTTGATATTGCTCCTTGGAGCCATGACCCGTTGGCCCATATTAGCGAAGAGCATCAGCAAATTATTGAAGGATTAATGTCAATTCCAATTGATAGTTTAACATCTCGCGTACAAGCTGATGAAATCCTCTCTGAGCGGGTGAAATCTCTTCCGATTCGACAGTTTCTACTAAAAAATTTAAAGCGGGAACAGGATGGATCCTTTGGTTGGAAAATAAACCTTACAGCAATTGCAAGCAATCTGAAAAACTTAATGGGGAGCATTGAACCGAGTACCCATAATCATTCATACAAAGTAAGAACCCTATTTATTAA
>JAYTVX010000303.1:0-4961 GCA_043743775.1 Bacteroidales bacterium
GCAGGATTCCATATGAGTTCACGGGCAATCTTGACCCCCGTGATATCAATAATATAGTAAAGCACAAAGAAAAGCACCGATATTATAACTGGCATGCCCAGTCCACCTTTCCGAATAATTGCACCAAGAGGAGCTCCAATAAAGAAGAATACAAAGCAGGCAAACGACAATGAGAATTTCCTATTCCATTCAATCTTATTTCTAGCAATATATTTCTCTTTTGAAATAAGTTCTTCGTTGGTCGATGAAATATAACTTTTTGTTGAGCGAGCATTTGAAATTGCTACATCAATTATTCTTTGCTTTTGTATCTTATTTGCTGAATTGTATAGAGAATCACCTGAAAGATGGAACGTTCTTTTAGTTCGCTTCTCCCTCGTTTCTTGGTCATAATTACGCTGAAGTATCTTATTGAATATGTTTTTCTGGAATGCACTTTCTCTTTGCATATACTGACTGTTGAGGGAATCCTTAGCCGTTTTCAATTGATGAAGATTCATCGCCTGAAAACTGCTTTTAAAAAGATCCTCATCGGTTCTTTGCAAACCTCTTCCCTGTAACTCAAAAATAATTACTTGTTCTTGAAATTTTTGTAATGTTGCAGGATATTTTTGGGTGGCGGTCCTTCGAGCGTTGACACCTTCGGCTCTTTCTTCATAAGTATTTCCGCTATAAAGGGTTGCAATTAAACGAGTCTCATCAGGGGTAACTTTGATATATCCTGAGTCAGCATTAGTAATAACGACATTACCTTCATTCTTACTATGATCGTAAATCATTATTCGATGCATTAAACTGGTTTTAGGATCTTTTTCTCCTATCTTAATGCTATAGACATCATTTATTGTAGTAAAAACACCTTCCTTTATCGCAAGTTCTGGTTTCTGCTGTTTTACTGAGTAGAGAAGCGTAGATATTTTTAGATTAGTATAAGGAAGAACATTATTGGAGAAGAAGAAGGCGCTAATACTAATCAGTATTGTGATAAAAATAAGGGGACTTAAAATTCTTGGTAAAGAAATCCCTGCCGATTTAATGGCCAGCAGTTCATTGTTTTCCCCCATATTCCCTAGGGTCATTAGTGAAGCCAATAGCGTTGATAGTGGTAACGCCATGGGTACAAGATTTGCCGAAGCATACACTAAAAGTTCGGAAATTACTTTCCAGTCAAGGCCTTTACCAACTAAGTCGTCAATATATTTCCAAAGGAATTGCATTAACAGGATAAACATGACAATGAAAAATGTCATTAGTAGAGGCCCTAGGTAGGATTTAAGTATAAATCGATGTAAAGTCTTCACTTAGATTAATAGGATAATTGAGTAACCTTTGGCAAAAGTAACTGATTTTTCTAAAAAAATGGCATGGGATAACATGAATAGGTTGCTAAACTCCTAAAATTCTCTTCAGATCACCAATTTGGCTACTCCAGAGGGAAATGGCATCTTCGAGATCCTCGTTATCGTCAAGCTGTTCGATAACCTGAAGCGATAGTTCCTTGGTTAGATCATGGGGTGATAATCTAAACGAAAAAAAAATTTTAGGATTAGAATCCTCTTTTATCCATCGGAATTTTAAACTTTTGTTCTCCTTTTTTTCAATTAGTTCGGCCTTTTGCTGGGTGTTTTCCCAGATAAAAGTGAATACTTTTCCTGATAAATTAACATCGTCGGCAAACCATTCAGCTAACCCTGAAGGGGTTGAAAGCCTGTTGAAAAGTAGTTGGGGTGATGTGTTTATGGTAAACTCTAAATCAACTCTGTTAATTGTGTTAACATCTTCCATGATTAATACATTCCTCTCTGTTGTAACTTATTAAATTAATTTTACATCTCTTTTAGTGTGCTATGCAAGGTATAAAAAAAAGAATAGGATCGTCTTTAAATGAAATTGTTTTTATTAACAATGTAACTTTCTTTAGCTTAAATGGAATATTGAGGAGCTATTCAGGTATCAGATTAGTAATAATTCCTTTGGGTTTTTAAGGGCTTATTAACAATCTTAATAGAAGAGAGGTCTACAAAAAAGGGGAACTAATCGTTCCCCTTTTTTGTAGCGAGAGCCAGAGATTAATGCCTATACGAATTTAAGAAGTGACCAAGAAATCCAAATAAATTATAAATAATCACAATATATTGTGATTTATGAGCAAATACACATTCAATAGCAGATTTAAAACTCATTTATCACACTTTAATGTGATTTTGCTTGCTTATTTCAAATTTCAGCATAAAAGTTTTGATGACAATCCTGATGACATTTAACGCACCGTAAATCTTATCGCTTCATAAATTAATTAGAATTTTGACTTTGGGTCAGACCATTTCATATCAAAAAACAATTATTCACTAATTATATATTATATCATTCTGGCCAAGTTTGTCCTGACCAGTTTGCTATGAAACACAAATTCATCTCAACTAAATTTGAAGAAGTTCAGGAATATTTCCGTGAGCAGAATTGGCCTTGTTTTGTCATCAAAATGATGCAAAATTATTTTGATGACAGTTTTGATGAAGTTTAACTCCCAGTATATCAGAGCCTGTAATCGAAATCATCGTTTTTTTTGACCCTGGCGGCGAGGTTTTTCATCCTATTTAATAAATGTAAGTCATGGATGGCTCGCCCCTCAGAACTTTTTCAATACATATTTTAGTCCGCTCCCCTTTCAACCATGATTAAAAATACCTTAATCTTAAGTATTAAGTCGAGTATCTCTTTGGTGCTTGGCATGCCATCAACCCAAATGAGATCCCTCAGGTCATTGTTATAGCTGTTCTCTAGACCATTCCAGGTTGATTGAAAATCTTTATATAGGTGGGCTTCTGACAAAGGGTTAGTAAGCCACTCACCCGCAAAAGTTGAATTCTTCCTATCGTCATTTAAGGCAATTTTGAATATATTAACTGAATTCTTGTTTTCAAGGATGCCTTTGTCCTTATTGTAGATTTTAACTATGTCATAAAAGTGTCGAATCTTCCTTCTTAATGATTCCGTAACCTCATAAGATAGTCTTGTTAAGGATAGAACCTTTTCAAAGAAAGTTCGCTCCATGGAAAGAACATTGAGTTTGAATGGGTAAAGTTTAAACCTTTCTATCAGATCACCTCGGTTAGTCTTTCTTAAATACTGAGCAATTAGTGAATCGATTGACTCCTTTGAATAAGGTACCGGTTCAGTAAAAGAATTTATTTCAAGCTGAATCACATCCTTAACAGGTCCTAAATTCTTCTTTTCAACTGCATTACTATATTGATAGAAAGTTTTTCGATTACGACCACGCTTTTCAGTTAATGGGTGATCTGGTATACTAGATAGACCTAAAGTAATTGTATTTTCAATATCCTTCATTAACGCTTTCCGTTTCGAATCTCCCAGGTTCTCAACATCTAGAATTGCAAGATCTATATCTTCTGAAAACCGTTCAATGCAATTAAAAACCTTTGAAAGTGATGTTCCCCCTTTAAAAACCACATTGTCTGCAAAAGGAGATGCTGATAAATTATTTAGAACATATGTAACCCAGTAATCCCTTTCAATATAGGCTTCACGTATTTGAAGATGTTCTGATGCGGCAGTTATTGCATCTTTGAAATCATTGGTTAGGTGTATGTTCATTCTATTCGCCACTTTAATTTATTAGGAAGCAATTCTTTCGAAATACCTAATCTATACTTTGATAATGGGTTCAGAGATTTAAAGAGTTTCTCTGTTGAAAATCCACTGCAATTTAACTCAAATATTGCGCCGATCAAAGCACGAGTGGCTGGGTTATATTCTTGCGCATTATTAAGCAAGGAGCGTTTTTGAATTCTGCTCATTGATTCAATCTTTGCCATGATAACCTTTAATGATTCATCGACTGAGGAGTCTGGTATTCTAGTAATATATCTCAGAGAATCTAATAGTTGAAGAATAATGGTATTATCAGAATCTATTGACATCTCAGACTTTCGAAACTTAATCTTCAGCCCTGCAATCTCCTTGGGTGGCCGATAATCTGAAACAACAATAGTTATAGTATTTGAAACCTGAGTGGTTAACCCTAGCTGATTAAACGAAGTTGCTCCACCGATATAACCATTACTGGACTTTAGTATTGACTTTAAAACTTCGTCTTCAGATGGTTTTAGGTTTCCAAATAAAGTTTTCCGGGGTTTATAGTACTTACCTTTCTCTAAACGAGCAATAGTCCCTTTTTTGGCTAATCGGCTAAGCTCTTTAGCCATGGCCATGCGCTTATCTGCTGGTACATTAAAATCATTCATTTGAATAATCGTACCAGACTCAGTTCTTTCAATCTTTCTTTGTATGTAACTCGACACGTTAACCATGGTGCAAAGATATAAAAATAATTATTTTATGTCAAGTATATTATATATTTATATTGACAAATATATTATTTAACATTCACATTGATAGAGTTTAACATTATCTTTCACTTATCTGATACGCCCATTTTGTCATCAAAATTCAGCATAAATATTTTGATGACAGTTTTAATGATGCGTATCGTGCTGTATATCAGAGCCTATTATCAATTCATCAAAATCATCAAGATTTTTGACCTTGGCGGCAACTGTCATGCAATAAATTCAATCAACTATATTTTATATAATGCTTTTAATCAATAAGAAAGGTATATAAATGCATTACATCTTAACTTAGGATAAGACCTAATTATTGGTTCTTATCCTTACACAAAATGTAATGAATCCGAGAATTAATTGTTCTGTAATCTAGAAGTTGGTATTCTAACCTTTTTTATGTTTCTATGATAGGTTTTTCAAAAGGATTATCAATATTTAATAATCCGACATCTCCTTGTCTATATTGAATTTTCTGATGGTTGAAAGTCGCTGCTTTTGCCCATTGAACATCATAGCAAGGAGGAACCGAGATGAAATATTCTCTATCTGTGCTTGGATCAACTACTAAAAGATAAAACAGGTACTCATTAA
>JAYTVX010000304.1:0-3571 GCA_043743775.1 Bacteroidales bacterium
AAATTGGTTTTCAAATCGTTGCTCGATAATAAAACGCTACAACGAAACAATATCAAGCATTTCAAAGAACTTATAATTAAAACAACGCAACGCTAGTGAAATATTATCGTTAATAGCATCTCTAAATTAGAGATCTTTATGTTCAATTGAATCCTATTTTACAGCTTGTTAGTAAATTGAAACTTTGTTTATTGTCAGAGATTGCTTTTACATTTGAACTAATATTTTATAATTTAGCTGATCAATTTAATTCTATTCCTAGAATTTGAATTAATAGAGTTATTAATCATAACTTAAACTTTTTTAATACCAACCAGTCATACTCTAACTTACAAAAAACGATTATATGCTTAAAAAAATGTTCACTCTTTGTCTATTCCTTTCAATGGTTATTTTGGGAATTGCACAGCAGGTTAGTTCACCGCTTTGGTTGAGATATCCATCAATATCGCCCGATGGGAGCACAATTGCTTTTAGCTATAAAGGTGATATATATAAGGTATCGGCAAAAGGAGGAGCGGCAAGCATTTTAACTACTAATCCTGCCTACGATTTTATGCCAGTATGGTCTCCCGATGGAAAAACAATTGCATTTGCATCTAACAGAAATGGCAATTTTGACATCTTTACTGAGTCAGCAGATGGTGGAGTTCCAGTTCGATTAACATTCTATTCAAGCAATGAATTTCCATCTGCATTCAGTATCGATGGTCGAAATGTTATATTTTCGTCGCTAATTCAGGATAGCTATAAAAATATACTATTCCCTTACGGATTACTTACAGAGCTTTACTCTGTCCCACTTGATGGAGGACGGATTTCGCAGATATTTACAACTCCTGCTGAAAATGCGAATTACAGCCCTGATGGTAAATTAATTGCCTATACCGATAAAAAGGGGTATGAAGATCCATGGAGAAAACATCATGTATCATCGGTTACAAGGGACATTTGGATTTACGATACTCAAACTGGAAAGCACAAGAAGATATCATCATTTATAGGCGAGGATAGAAATCCTGTTTTTTCAACCGATGGAAAATCACTCTATTATCTTACCGAGCAGTGGGGTAGTTTTAATGTTGCATCGATAAATGCTGAATCAGGATCTGAACCTAAACAGCTATCATTTTTCGATAAACATCCTGTACGCTTTCTTACTAAATCAAATAACGATTTGCTCTGTTATCAATTCAATGGAGAGTTATATACACAGGCTATTGGTGGAAAACCTCAAAAGGTTAGCGTTAGTATCCTTTCGGATCAAAATGAAACTGCATTGAGATATGATTCCCAAACTAAGGGTGCAACAGAAATGAATGTATCGTCTGATGGTAAAGAGATTGCATTCATAATAAGGGGTGATGTTTTTGTAACATCAACCGATTATGGCACAACAAAACGCATAACCAGCACACCTGAACAGGAACGTTCCGTTAGCTTTAGTCCCGATGGTAAGAAATTACTTTACGCATCCGAAAGAAACGGGAGCTGGAAAATTTATCAAACAAGCATTCTATCAAAGGATGAACCTAATTTTTCATTGTCGACACTATTAAAGGAGGAGCCAATCGTTGAAACCAATGATGAGACCTTTCAACCAGCCTATTCGCCCGATGGGAAAGAGGTTGCTTTCCTTAAGGAGCGGACAACTCTATGCGTTATCAATCTTGAGTCGAAAAAGATAAGAACCGTTCTTGATGGAAAATACAACTACTCTTATAGCGATGGAGACCAGTGGTATCAGTGGTCTCCTGATAGTAAGTGGTTTGCAGTAAATTTCAATGAGTACTCTTTGTGGTACGATAGTGAGGTTGGCCTGGTTAATGCCGATGGTTCGGGGAAATTTGTTAACCTAACCAAAAGCGGTTATGCCGATAATAATCCAAAATGGATGATGGGTGGCAAAGCCATAATATGGTTTAACGATAAAATGGGGATGAGAAGCCATGGATCATGGGGTTCAGAGTTTGACGTTTACGGCATGTTTTTAACCCAGGAGGCGTTTGATGAGTTTAATCTATCAAAGCAGGAGAGCGAATTGTTAAAGGATAAGAAAAAGAAGGAGAAAGAGGATAAAGAAAAAGCGGATAAGGAAAAGGAGAAAGATTCGAAGGATAAAAAAGTTAAAGAGGAGAAAAAGGAAAATGGAGTTGAACCATTAAAATTTGAATTGGATAATTTAGATGATAGAAAATTAAGATTGACGATCAATTCTTCGAATATCTCTGATGCTATACTTGTTCCAGAAGGGGACAAACTTTACTATTTAAGCAAGTTTGAAAAAGGATTCGATCTTTGGGTTCGCAACATCAAGGACAATGAAACCAAACTTTTACTCAAGATTGATGGTTATGCCGGCGATTTGCAAATGGATAAGGAGGGAAAAAATTTATTCCTGCTCTCGGGTGGTTCAATAATGAAGATTGAGATCTCATCAAATAAGCAAACCAACATCAATTTTAAAGCGGAGTTTGACGTAAACTATCCTGCCGAAAGGGCATATCTCTTCGATCATATCTGGCGTCAAATTAGTAAAAAGTTTTATGATGCTAATCTACACAACGTAGACTGGCAGTTTTATAAAAAAGAGTATTCAAGATTTTTGCCCGACATCAATAATAATTTTGATTTTGCTGAGATGGTAAGCGAGATGCTGGGTGAACTGAATGGTTCTCATACAGGATGTAGGTATTCGCCAAGCTATGACAATGCTGATAAAACGGCTAGCCTAGGAGTATTCTATGATAATTATTTCACTGGTAATGGTTTAAAGATTGCCGAGATAATTGAAAAATCACCTCTCGTTGATGCCAAGAGCAAAATTAAAGCAGGTTCTATCATCGAAAAGATTGATGGAGTCGAAATAGTTGCAGGAAGAGATTTCTATTCGCTTCTTAACCGAAAGGCAGGTAAACAAGTATTGCTTGACATGCTAAATCCTGTTTCGGGTGAAAAATGGACAGAAACAGTTAAACCAATCAGCATAGGTGATGAGAATGAGCTACTTTATCAGCGCTGGGTGAATAATTGTAAGAGTGAAACAGAGAAACTTTCTAACGGTAGAATTGGTTATATCCATGTAAGAGGGATGGATTCTGAAAGTTTTAGGGAGGTTTACTCCGAGCTATTAGGGCGTTATGTTAATAAAGAGGCGATTATTATCGACACCCGTTTTAACGGAGGAGGATGGCTTCACGATGATTTAGCAACTCTGCTTAGCGGGAAACGATATGCAAATTTCGTTCCCCGTGGGCAGTATATCGGCTCAGAGCCGATTTCAAAATGGAGTAAACCTTCGATTGTTATTATTGGCGAGGGGAACTATTCCGATGCTCACGCTTTCCCTTTCACCTATAAGGCATTGAATATTGGAAAACTTGTTGGCATGCCCGTTCCCGGTACAATGACAGCTGTATGGTGGGAACGACAACAAGATCCATCACTTGTTTTCGGTATACCTCAAATCGGCGTAAAAGATATGAATGGAAATTATCTAGAGAATCACCAAACAGAGCCCGATATTAAAGTTGCTATTTCACCCGAAGATGCAGCAAATGGAATTGACACA
>JAYTVX010000305.1:0-8269 GCA_043743775.1 Bacteroidales bacterium
CTTTTTTAGCCGCACGGGTAACCGCAACGTAGAACAACCGGCGTTCCTCCTCAAGCCCTTCGGGTGTACCGAGGGTCATCTTGGATGGGAAAAGATCCTCCTCAACTCCGGTCAGGAAAACGTAGTTAAACTCTAGCCCCTTGGCGGAGTGGATTGTCATAACGGTAACCTTGTCCCTGTCTTCGGGTTTTGTTGTGTCGGCATCGGTGAGGAGTGAGACGTTTTCCATGTAATCGGCTAGGGTGATAATCTCTGTAACACCCTCTTCCTTCTGGCTATCGGTGAACTCCTTGATACTATTCAACAGCTCCTCGATATTCTGAAATCGGGCTATCCCTTCGAATGACTTATCCTCCTTAAGGTTTCGGATAATCCCTGAGCCCGTTGCAATTGCATATGCCGACTCATAAGCTTCAATGGTGTAAACGGAGCTTTGGAACTGCAGCATCGTGCTAAGAAAAACTTTTAGCTTCTTAACCAACCCGGAATTTATCCCGTAGCTATCCTGATCGATCCCCTCAATGGTCGACCAAATGCTCTGATTCTTTGCATTGGCAACCTCCGAAAGACGCTCCATGGTAGTATCACCAATTCCCCTAGCTGGATAATTGATGACTCTCTTCAATGCTTCGTCATCGCTTGGGTTAATCGATAAACGAAAGTAGGCGAGGATATCCTTTATCTCCTTACGCTGGTAGAACGATAAACTACCGTAAACCCTGTAGGGGATATTTCGTTTTCGCAATGCCTCCTCGAAAATTCGCGATTGGGCATTGGTGCGGTAGAGAATGGCAAAATCTTTAGCGGGTGCATGATCGCGTTGTTGAATATTCATTATCTCGGAGGCAACAATAAATCCCTCCTCCTGATCGGTGTAAGCACGGAGAACCTTTATTTTTTCGCCCTCCTCTTTCGATGAGAAGGAGACCTTTTTGATCTGTTTGCTGTTTTTGGAAATAATGCTGTTCGCAGCGTTAACGATATTCTGAGTGGAACGGTAGTTCTCCTCCAGCTTAAAGAATTTATAGTTGGGGTAGTCGTTTCGGAAGTTAAGGATATTCTCAATTTTCGCTCCCCTAAACGAGTAGATGCTCTGGGCGTCATCTCCAACAACACAAACGTTTTGGTGCTGCGCAGCCAACTTCTTAACGATTAGGTATTGCGAGTAGTTCGTATCCTGATACTCATCGACCAGAATGTACTTGAATTTCTGCTGATATTTTTCCAGAACATCAGGGAAGTCGCGAAATAGGACATTCGTGTTGAGTAGTAAATCGTCAAAGTCCATCGCTGATGCTTTGTAGCATCGTTGAGCGTAAGTAGCGTAAATCTTGGCAATCTCGGGCTTATGATTCTGTCTATCGAAGGCAACCAGATTAGTATTTGAAGCGTAGGCTTGTGGTGTTATCAGATTATTCTTCGCGGAGGAGATTCTCCCGAAAACTTCACCCGCTTTATAGATTTGGGTATCGAGGTTCAGCTCCTTGATGATTGCGGTTACCAGACTTTTTGAATCGGTGGTATCGTAAATCGAAAAGGTTTTTGAATATCCCAGCTTATCAGCCTCGTTCTTCAATATCTTTAAAAACATTGAGTGGAAGGTTCCCATCCATAGCTGCGAAGCAGTTTTTTCACCAACCACCTTGCCTATACGCTCTTTCATCTCGCGTGCAGCTTTGTTGGTAAAGGTCAACGATAGGATTGACCAAGGTGGAACGCCTTGTATAAGTAAATGAGCAATTCTGTATGTGAGAACTCTAGTTTTGCCAGAGCCGGCTCCGGCAATGACAAGACTTGGACCTTCGATTGAAGTAGCCGCTTCGCGCTGAATATCGCTTAGCTCATCAAGAAAATTCACGTTATAAACCCTTTCGTTTTAATTTAGCCAACAAATGTACTTGCACCTATCCGATCTAGCAAGCGTTGGTATATTTTGTTGTTAACATTCTTTCATCTCAATGCAATAATTCGGGCTAAGTGGGTGTTTAAATCAGTGAGACTACAATTTTGTGAAACAAAATTATTTAGTCGAACTGATCCCGAGCGAAGCCGAGGGATCTCAATGAATATATTGCCTTCGGCGAACTTGCAAGCTCGGTTCCCCACCGCTTGCGGCGTTAAGAAAATAAATTCCGTTTAGATACCTCGACCGCTTGTGGCGAGGTAGTTCATTAACGAATAAGTGAATCGGAAGATAAAACGAAGTAATTCTGAGGTTGGCCGGAAGGCGTTATGATTTTTTTCCGTCAACCGTCAACTGTCAACGAACAACTTCTATTTCACTTTTATTTGCTAATATTGTGTCTTATTTGACTTAAAGGGATGAAGAAACGTAATATAATCTTTAGAATACAAATACTAGTAATTCTGCTTGGCTTACCGTCATTGTCTTATGCCCAAATATCTGCACCAGATAGAGATTGGGCTGATACAACCCAATACTCAAAACTTGGAGTTATTCAGGATTCCATTTTCGTATTTTTTTCTCCTGCTGCTACCCCCAAAAAGGGAAGCCTTAAAGCCAAGTTTTCCGATGGTTCTAACTCTAACTTTAAATGGTATAAGTACAACCCATCAAAACCAATAACACTACGTTTTGAATTGATTGCTTCAGCCAGTGAAGATGGGGTTTTGGAATCAACCATGACTAACCTTAATACTGGGGGATACAAGGTATCGATTACTAGAGTATCCGATAATGTTGTTCAAGAGTATACCTGCTGGCTGATGATTGATGATGTAGTAATAACAGGCATAGATATAGACAATCGGTGTGATTTTCTTGAACTCATCACAAAAACATTACCAAGCGCATTAAGCCTAAGGACTGGCAATGTATTCAGATATTGGGATATTAAAAGTTATACATCAAATCATCGTGAAATCAATAAATACGGCGATGAGTATTTTAAGAATCTTGTTTGGCATACCAGCAATCCTCAAATACTCGTTCCATCAAGTTCTTCGCTTATTTTAACTATTGGTAATCCTGCTCCGCTTTACGACTCAAAGTACGATATTGCAATTCATAATCCATTTGGTCGTGATCTTACTCTTGAAACAGCGTTACTGCCTGCGATTGCTTCCAAGGCTGATACTAGGATATTTGTGGATAAAGATAATAATGGTATATGGAGTGATGGTGGCTTAACTCCCTTTGGTGAAGCTCCTCTTAACCTGAAGTTTGAGAGCAAATCGATAAATGCAGATTCTGTATATTGGCAAATACTAAACGATGAAAAACTTTTTCAAAAGGGTGGTGATAGCATTATATGGAACAACGGGTTTGTATTCTCTGAAGGGATTGAAGCTTTACCCGATGTCAAGTTGGTGCCAGGCCGTTTTCCTATTGAACATATTGCTGTAAAGGTCAGTTCAGGCTGTCGCGATACAATGAGAATATATGTTGATGTCGATACCTCTGGAATTAAACCCGATGCAATACCTAATGTTTTTTCACCCAATGGGGATGGCGTTAACGAGTACTTTAAAATTAAGGATCCTCAAATCAATGTTTCTTCGATTAAGACTTTCCATGTATCAATTTTAAGCCGGAGGGGTCAACGAGTATACCAATACTCAGGAAATCCTAAGGATTGGGAGGGGTGGAATGGCAAAATTGATGGTAATAAAGGCGATGCCCCCGAAGGAGTATATTTTTTTATAATTGAATCGGTTGGTTGGGATAATAAGAAGTATAAAGGTGGACCATATAAAGGATTCGTATACTTGCTTAGGGGAAGATAGGGGGGCGGTTAACAAGTTGAAATGAAATTAGATCAAAATAGGTCTATTCACGGTCGACTCGACTCAATCAGCTAAAATAGCTACTCCTCAATTATCAACTTCAAATTCCTGCTATCACAAAATTCTTTGATGTCGATTTGTATTTTTCTGGGGGGCAGCATTAAGTTTTCGTAATTCGATCTCCAATTTTTTTCAAGCCACAATTGCCCCAGCCATATTATTTCCTCTCCTTGTGGAAGTTTTTTAAGTATTACTTTCAAGGAATCTTCTCCAATTACGCTTATAGGGTTAGTCGTAACTTGAACCAAAGCCTTCTGAGCATTTGTGCCAATCATGAAAGAGTACTTCCAGTCAGAATTTTCCTGCCAGCTGTAAAGTTCCCAACCTTTCATCGAATGGGTAAATGTTATAGTATCAAGTTTTGTAAAATTATTTTTCATGAAAGTAATTCCTTCATAATTCTTTTTGCAACTTGAAAAGAATAAAGTAATGGTTCCTAAAAACAATGCTATCTGTAAAACTCTTCTCATATCATCTATGTCGTTTTATATTAGATGAAGAATATGATCATAAGGTTGCGAGGGAAATGTAATGAGGGTGAGAAAATCCCAAGCGTGTGTTGAGTCTTACTTCGGTGAAATTAGTTGTGCTTTTTAAAAGCCAATTGGCAATCAATGATCTGTAAATGCTATAGGTTTGTGAATCATGCTCTAGAGCACATCATATTTATTTGATAAAATTCAACGAAATATTATTTTGTTAGACTACCAAATACTTCTTTAACAACATTTACATCAAACCAAATATGGGCATAAATGCAATAGAGGATGAAGAGGATTATAAAAAAAGTGATGTAAACACCGAGAATTCGACCAAATAAGTTATTCCCTTTTTTCAAAAATCTAGATGTAATTTTCTCAACTATCCCATTCAGATATTCAAAGGCAGGGTAAAAGACTAATACAATTATACACATCCCAATGGCCGTAAACTTTAAGTTGTTCGTTTGCCCCTTATACTTCATAAAGCAGTCAGCAACAAAGGTAGTAAGAAGGTTTACGAGTAGAATTGTTACTGAAAATACGAAGAAATTGAAAATTTTACGATTCATTTTTATAAGAAAGCAACAGACGAGATAAAATGATATTTATCTCGTCTGTTTGATGGAATTATTTATTAAGCTTCAATAATTACAATCTTTTCAATTTTGTCGCCTGCCTTAATAGCATCGATAACTTCAAGACCTTCGTACACCTTGCCAAAGCAAGTATGTTGCCTGTCGAGATGCTGAGTGTTTTGACGACCATGGCAAACAAAGAATTGTGAACCTCCTGTATTGCGCCCTGCATGGGCCATCGAAAGAACACCACGGTCGTGGTACTGGTTGTTGCCGGTTAATTCGCAGTCAATTTTGTACCCTGGATCACCTGAACCTATACGTGGGTTACTCATATCCTTTGAAAAAGGACAACCACCCTGAATCACAAAGTTGGGGATAACCCTATGAAAAGCAAGCCCATCGTAAAACCCTTCTTTAGACAATTTAACGAAGTTTTCAACGGTTTTTGGAGCGTCCTCTTCGTAGAACTTAACTTTCATTACACCTTTTGCGGTGTGTATCTCTGCTGATCTCATCTTTTAATCTTTTAATTGAACTACAAAAGTATGCAGTTTTGACTTGAAAACAATAGCTTTTTAGTGTAACATTTTATTTTCGTTAGTTAGGGTGTAATAATAAAGGGTGCCTTTCGGCACCCTTGCTTTTGAAAACATACAGATTTGGTTTAGGGTACTATTCTTCGTCCTGCTCAGATTCGTAAGCCTTAAGCAGTTTTTCCTGAACATCGGAAGGAACCTGCTCGTATGCAGCAAACTTCATGTTGTAGGTTGCCCTACCGCTGGTTAGTGATGAAAGTGTTGTTGAATACTTATTCATTTCGGCAAGTGGAACGCGAGCGTTGATAATCTCAAAACCCTTCTCGCTTCCCATACCCATAATAATTGCGCGGCGATTTTGCAAATCGCTCATCACATCGCCCATTCTATCAGATGGAACAAGAACTTCAACATCGTAAACCGGCTCCATAATTTTTGGACCTGCTTCTTTAAATGCATTTTTAAATGCATGGCGACCAGCTAGTTTAAAGGAGATTTCGTTTGAATCAACAGGGTGCATCTTCCCGTCGTAAACGGCAACACGGATATCGCGGGCGTAAGATCCGGTTAAAGGACCCTGCTCTATCTTCTCCATGATCCCTTTCAGAATAGCAGGTAGGAACCGAGTATCAATTGCACCTCCTACGATACAGTTGTAGAAAATAAGTTTTCCTCCCCATTCAAGGGCGATCTCTTCTGTCCCCCTAACGCTGATGTTTACTTCTTTGCCACCAATCTTATACTTAGTAGGTGCTGGTGCACCTTCAATATGTGGCTCAATAACCATGTGTACCTCGCCGAATTGTCCTGCTCCACCTGACTGTTTCTTGTGTCGATAATCAGCAGCAGCAATTTTAGTGATGGTTTCGCGGTAAGGTATGCGCGGTGCTACAAACTCAACCTCTATTTTATGAACATGACTTAAATGCCATTTCAGGATATTCAGATGATGTTCTCCTTGTCCTGAAACGAGAATCTGACGTAGCTCTTTGGAATGTTCAACAATAATTGTTGGATCTTCTTGATGTGCACGGTGCAGCAATTCTCCCATCTTCTCAGTATCCGCTTCGTTCTTCGCTTTAATGGCCGTACGGAATTTTGAGTTAGGGAATGTCATAGGTTCAAACTTGATTCCACCAAATGCTGGAACTCCTAGGGTATGATTAGTTCTAGAATTTTTTAGTTTAACCGTTGCTCCGATATCTCCAGCAACCATTTCGGTAACCTTTGTTCGGTTTTTCCCGGCAACAACAAAAAGTTGAGCAATACGCTCTTTCGTATCGTTATTGCTATTCACAAGATCCATCCCTTCGGTTACCTTACCCGACATTACCCTGAAGTAGTTAATCTCTCCAAGATGAGGCTCAACCGAAGATTTAAAAATGAAAAGTGAAGTTGGGGCAGAAGCATCACATTTAATATCCTTTTCGCCATCGTTCTTAGGCATTACACTTGATGAAGGGCTTGGAGCAACGTTGATGATGAAGTCCATCAACCTCTTGGTTCCGATATTCCTTTTTCCCGAAGTGCAGAAAACAGGGAAAATACCACGAGAACTCATACCCGCTGATAATCCTTTGCGCATTTCATCTTCACTTAACGTGCCTTGCTCAAAGAATTTCTCCATCAAAGTCTCATCGTTCTCAGCAGCTGCTTCAACAAGAATATTATGTAGTTCTGTTGCACGATCCATCTCCTCTGCAGGTATAGGAAATTCCTCCCGAATACCTGTATCACCCTTGAATCTATATAACTTCATCATCAGCACATCCACAAATGCATTGAATTCATTGCCTGGATTGATTGGGTATTGAACTAAAATTATTTTTTTCCCAAAGCTCTGTTTGAGCGACTCTAGTGTAGAATCGAAATTTGCTTTATCCTGATCGAGTTGGTTTATTGCAATCACCATTGGTTTATGCATCCGTTCTGCGTGGCGATTGAAAATTTCGGTTCCCACTTCAACACCATATTGGGCATTAACTACCAAGATAGCGGTATCGGTTGGACGCATTGCCAAAATCACAGCTCCAACAAAATCGTCAGAACCTGGAGTGTCAATAATATTTAGCTTATGATCGAGGAATTCGGTATAAAGGATAGTCGAAAAAATGGAACGTTGGTTTTGTTGCTCAATATCAGAGTAGTCCGAAACAGTATTCTTCCCTTCAATTGTCCCTTTTCGTTCAATGACTTTACCCTCAAACATCATCGACTCAGCCAGAAGTGTTTTTCCTGAGCCAGTATTTCCAAGCAGGGCTACATTCTTGATTTGGTTAGTAAGATAAGTTTTCATCCTTAAAGAGTATTAAAGTTGTTATTTTTAAAACTATTAATTTTTTCAGGAGAAATAAAAATCTTATATAATAAGGTGTAAACCACTTTAATCTACCCAACAATTAATCAACCTTATTTTTTAGACCTTTCAAAAATAGTAAAATTTTGATATAAACAGCGCTTTACCAAGGCTAACTTCAAATATGTATTCAACATGCTTAATTCTTAGCGACTTGATTAATAAATATTTATTTTATTCGCTTAACTCATCACTCTATTATAAATGTAAATACCTAAATAATAGATAGATGAAATTTTTTGTAGCTCGTGATATTTCTATTTCAACGGGATAAGCGGGTAAGAAATTCAACATATTTTTAAACAGGTTTGCATATTGATTAAAAAGCTCTACTTTTGCGCCCTCATTAACAAATTCAAAGCTAATTGATTAATTAGCAATAAAAAAAGGGTAAGATATTGCGGGATTCTGAAAAAAACGAATACCTTTGCGAACCCAATTTATAACGTATTTTTAATTAATATATAGTGTTTATATGCCTACAATTCAACAGCTAGTAAGAAAAGGAAG
>JAYTVX010000306.1:0-7103 GCA_043743775.1 Bacteroidales bacterium
TTAAAGCTAATATTTACAAGGCTTTATATCAACAAGACAAAGAACTTTTTAACAACTATAATGATTTCATCTTAACTAGCAACTTGAATTAATTAGTATTAATTGCATGTAACTATTTTACTAATTCGGATATATTTTCTAGAATTAATAACTAAAGAATTTCCTACCTTCTCGATAATTTATTCATAGTTAATATTCTTTTTAATAGTTTTGTTACGCGAAACGAACTTTTTAAATTTAAAAATACGATGAAAAAACCTATTAAAAGAACCCTCTGGGGTATCGGCATATTAATCGCATTCTTGTTAATTTTAATTGCCTGGTATGGGATTAAAGCCAAATCGGCGATGAAGGAAATGAACCCTGCAAATACAGGTCAAATTACCGATAGTATTTATGCCATCAAAGATTCCTTTGTAAACCTGTATTTAGTAAAAAGTGGCAATAACTACATCGCAATTGATGCGGGGAATAGCATTGAGGGCATTAAGGATGGCCTTGCTAAACTAAAGATTAGCCCCGATAATGTTGAAGCAATTTTTTTAACCCATACCGATGGCGATCATATTAATGCAATCAGCTTATTTCCTAAAGCCAAAATATATATTTCAAAACAGGAGGAGCAGATGATTAATGGTAAAAAATCAAGATTCTTATTCTTCAAGAATAGCAAATGGGATATACCATACAATGTTTTAGAAGATAATCAGGTTATTGAACTATTAAATTTGAAAATTAAGGGAATCCTTGTTCCCGGCCATACCCCTGGCTCAATGTGCTACTTGGTAAACGATAAATATCTATTTACTGGCGATGCTTTAGGTTTGAAGAATGGTAAGATTACCCGTTTCAGCCAGTTCTTTAATATGGATTCTGAAACTGCTGCAAAATCAATGGAGAAGTTGACAAATTTTCAAAATGCACAATATATATTTACTGCCCATCATGGTTTTAGCAGTGATTATAAAAATGCTGTGAGTGGTTGGGGGAGATAGGATATGACACTGATTTATCTACTTGTAAATATTACAATAAACTTTTTATCGATTAAAGAGTCTATGTTGATATCTAATATTTGATCCAAAAAGGGTTATAAAAAAAACTTTACAAAATCTCTTTATGAAACACTTACTCAACTTAGCATTATTCCTTTGTTTAGGAATTAACCAGATTATTGCTCAGGATAATCCCAACTGGTTACGCTATTCGGCAATTTCACCTGATGGGCAAACAATCGCGTTCACCTATAAAGGGGATATTTACACCATACCATCTGCCGGAGGTGCTGCAAAAGCGCTCACCTTCAACGAGGCATATGATTTCATGCCTGTTTGGAGCCACGATGGCAAATCGGTTGCATTCGCATCGGACCGATATGGAAGTTTTGATGTATTTATCGTTAACGCCGAAGGAGGTGAATCCAAACGATTATCATTCCACTCAAAGAACGAATACCCATATACTTTCAGCGCTGATGATAAAACAGTGCTATTTGGTGGTCAGCGTCAGGATTTAGTTAGCCATCGCCAATTCCCAACTGGATCACAACCTGAACTATACAGCGTACCTGTAAATGGTGGTCGAGTGAGTATGGTTTGGACTTACCCTGCTGAAGCGGTTCAGGTGAGCAAGGATGGTCAGATGATGGTTTACCACGATAAAAAAGGGGGCGAAAACGAGTATCGCAAACATCATACATCGTCAATCACCCGTGATATTTGGCTTTACAACAGCAAAACTGGGGAGCAAAAAATGATCACCACCTTTAAGGGTGAGGATCGCAACCCCGTTTTTACCGATAACGATAAAAGTATTTACTTCATCAGCGAAGAGAGCGGTAATTTCAATGTTCATAAATTGAGTTTGGAAAACCCTCAACAAAAACAGCAAATAACGAACCTGAAAAAATTTCCTGTTCGTTTCCTAAGCGTTAGCAATAGCGGAATACTTTGCTTTGGCTATGATGGTGAAATCTACACTATGGTACAGGGTGGCGAACCTAGAAAAGTTGCTGTAAGCATTAAAACCGAGGATAAACGTAATAATGATTTATACCTATCGATCAGCGGAAATGCAAAGGAGATGGATATTGCTCCCAATGGCAAGGAGGTGGTTTTTGTAGTTCGTGGTGAAGTCTTTGTTTCATCGGTTGATGGTGGTGTAACCAAACGCATCACCAATACTCCAGAACAGGAGCGATTTGTAAGTTTTTCGCCCGATGGGGAATCGATACTATACGCAAGTGAACGAAATGGAAAATGGCAAATCTATCAATCTAAAAAAACACGTAAGGAGGAGCCTTTCTTCTACGCCTCAACAGTGCTAAAGGAAGAACCTCTATTCCAAAACGATAATAACTGCTATGAACCTCAGTACTCCCCAGATGGGAAAGAGATTGCATTTATCGAGAATCGTGCTTCTCTAGTAATTTATAATATAGCAAGTAAGCAGTTTCGAACCCTTTTAACTCCAAACGAGCTCTACTACATGTCCGATGGAGATCAATACTTCAGTTGGAGCCCCGATAGTAAATGGTTACTAGTTGAATACTCCCCAGTAATGGCAAACGGAGAAGTCGTACTTATCGCTGCCGACGGTAAAAGCAAGATGATAAATCTTACCCAGAGCGGCTATAGCGATTACCGGCCAAAGTGGGTGAACGAAGGCAAACAGATGATATGGTTCAGTACACGCGATGGTTTACGGAGCTATGCCAACAGCGGCGATAGGCAAGCTGATGTTTATAGCATGTTCTTCACCAAGGTTGCATGGGATCGATTCAACCTAAGTAAAGAGGACTACACCCTCCTTAAGGCAATTGAGGAGAAGGACAAGGAAAAAGAAAAGGACAAGAAGAAAAAAGAGGAATCAAAAGATAAAGACAAAAAGGATAAAAAGAGCGTTGAGGTGAAAAAGGATAGTACCCTTAAGTTCGATTGGGACGACCTTAGCGATCGTAAAGCAAGATTTACGATAAACTCATCCTCGCTTGGTGATGCAGTGATTTCAAAGGATGGTGAAACATTGTACTACCTATCGAGCTTTGAGAAAGGGTTAAACCTTTGGAGTATAAACCTCCGCACGAAGGAACCTAAAATGGAGATTTCTCTCGATGCTAATTCAGGTCAACTTGAATGGGATAAGGAGATGAAAAACCTATACCTGCTTGCCGATGGAAAGATTTCGAAAATAAATGTTGAGAATGGGAAGCGCGAAACCATTGGCATTAACGGTGAAATGAAACTCGACAAGGTCGCTGAAATGAAGTACATGTTCGACCATGTTTGGCAGCGAAGCAAAACAGGTTTCTACATTTCAACCTTTCATGGCGCAAACTGGGATGAGCTGAAAACCGATTACCTGAAATATCTTCCAAGCATAGGCACCGGATATGAATTCGCCGATATGCTTTCGGAGATGCTTGGGGAGATAAACAGCTCCCATTCAGGTGCATCGTATCGACCAAAAAATGTTGATGGTGATGCTACCGCTTCACTTGGAATTTTCATCGATTACGATTACTCTGGCGATGGAGTAAAGATTGCTGAGGTAATTCAAGGTGGGCCTCTCGATAAATCAAAAATCAAGGTAACCGCTGGAATGATAATCGAGCAGATTGACGGAGAAACAATCTCTGCTAATCGTGATTACACCGAGTATTTAAATCGTAAATCGGACAAATTCACTCTACTACAGGTCTTTGACCCTACAACGAATACAAGGCAACAAGTATCCATTAAACCAATCACCTTGGGCGAAGAGAGCGGTCTACTATACAGGCGCTGGGTAAAGAAAAACGAAGCAGAGGTTGATCGGCTTAGTAACGGAACATTAGGCTATGTTCATATTCCAGGTATGGGCGATGGCCCTTATCGTGATATCTACGAGGAGATGATGGGAAAGTACCACGATCGAAAAGGAGTAGTGATTGATACTCGTTTCAATGGTGGAGGAGATTTAGTTGCTGACCTTGCCATGTTTTTTACTGGCAAAAAGTTTATCGACTATAGCAACGAGAAGCGCTCATTGGGCTACGAGCCTACATTCCGTTGGACAAAACCGACAATAGCCATGTTTAATGAGTCGAATTATAGCGATGGGAGCTGCTTTGCGTGTGGCTATCAAGAGCTCAGTATTGGCAAAACCGTAGGTATGCCAACTCCAGGAACCTGCAGTTTTGCAGGTTGGGAGGGGTTACAGGATGGAGCCACCAATTGGGGTATAGTTCCGGTTAGCTCAAAGGATATCAATGGAGAATGGATGGAGAATCTAGAAACTGTCCCTGATTTTGTTGTGAAGAATGAACCACTTATAATCAGCAAAGGTCGTGATCAGCAGCTTGAAAAGGCCGTTGAGGAGTTACTGAAGATGGTAAAATAATTATTGATTGATTGTCAGACCTGTCAGGTTTTAAAAACCTGACAGGTCTTTTGGCGATTTTCTTTAAACCCAGCCTATGCATTTAGGCTGGGTTTTTTATTAATAAATATTAATATCTTTGATATATACTAAATCTAACCTTTTTAAAATCACCCTTATCCTATGAATACATTTGAACAGGAACCAACCAATAACAATGCAGATCAAAAAATCGAGCTTACTTCAGATTCACTTCATAGCCTTGATTCAATTTGGCGATGGGCAAGTTTTTTCTCAGTCCTCGGGTTTATCTTCATTGCAATGTTAATTCTCCTTGGAATAGTAATGGGGTTTGTTTTCTCCGCTTTAGATAATGGAGCAACTGGCCCAGTCTTAAAATACGTAATCATGATTTTATACGTAATTATTGGGGGCATTTATTTTTATCCTATACTTCTCCTCTTCCGCTTCTCAAAATGGACCAAGAAAGCACTCCGTAACAAAAGCAGTCTCGATTTTAGCGTTGCATTAAAAAACCTGAAGTCCCATTTCCAATATGTGGGCATAATGACCATTGTTCTATTCGCTTTATACTTCATTATTATTATTGGTTTTGTTCTTTTTAAAACTTTGGCTTAGACTTCACATAAAAATTATCTAATTTTAATAAAACGATTTTGTTTTGGACCGCTAATCTATCATTGATTTGAAGCATATCATGATAAACTCAAACAAGGAGAAAGATGATGTTGATGCCTTTTACGATTCAATTAGTAAAAGCTATACTGAGGCGATTAAACGAAGTGTTCCTCAATATGAGGAGATGCTCAAATCAATATTCATCTATTTAAAACCTGATTTTTCTCCAAAAAACATTCTGGAATTAGGCTGTGGAACGGGAAATCTAACCCAATTAATCTGCTTGAAATGCCCCAAAGCAAAAATTACTGCAATTGATATTTCGGCAGAATGTATCGCTGAGTGCAAAACCAGAATCTCCTCTTCAAGCATTGAATATATAAAAAACGATTTCAAGAATATTGACTTCCCTGATAATACGTTCGATCTAGTGGTTTCAACTATCTCAATCCACCATCTGAAGGATACCGATAAGGAGATCCTATTTCAAAAACTCTATAGGTATCAAACTTCAATTGGTGTTCTATCCTTCTGCGATCAGTTTAGCGGAGAAAACGATTTTATCTACCAAAAGCATATGGAAAGGTGGAAAGAATTTGCTTTTGAGCAAGGTGCAAGCAGCGATGAGTGGGAAATGTGGATGAAACATCAATATGATCATGACTACCACTCAACGCTTAACAACCATTTGTTTTGGATTAAAAATGCTGGCTACAAATTGGTTGATTGTACCCGGAGGCACTTGCTGTGGACTAGTATTTATGCTGAAAAATAAGATTTACAATTATTATGAATTTTTAAAATAAATATATGAAAAGAATCTTTTTTTACACCGTTATGATTTTCTTCTTAGGATGTGGAACCCATAAAAAGGAAACAATCAAAGTATCTGAAGCCGAGTTTAAACAAGCAACAACTGCTTTTGTCGAACTAAATGAATTGCTGATGAAAGAGAATGGGACTTTATGGAGCTACAAACTTAACGGTCCAATCCTTTTGGCTAATAAAGATTCCCGTATCTTTATTACCAATGAGAATAATAATAATGATTTTGTAAAGAAAGGTGATTACTTCATTGGAAAGCTACCTGAGAATATAATTATCTCCAACACCGCAATCGATTGGGATGGCAAACGATGGACAATGGTTGGGCTACCACTTCCTGAATTAAAAGAGGCAAGAATGAGTTTGATGATTCACGAATCCTTCCATCGAATTCAACCAAAGATTGGATTTGAAAGTTTATATGAAATACAGAATAATCATCTTGATACTAAGGATGGTCGCATCTATCTTAAATTGGAACTTGAGGCTTTAAAGCAAGCATTGAATTCTGATAAGCCCAAACAGCATATTAAAAATGCCTTACTATTTCGGCAATTCCGCCATCAACTATTCCCTGGTTCTCTTACCTCTGAGAATTCATTAGAACTGAATGAAGGTTTAGCTGAATATACTGGCTCAATTCTAGGTGGTATGGGTGATGCTGACTTGCAGAAACATTATTCCATATTCATAGATGGGTTTCTTGCTCGCCCAACTTTCGTTCGCTCTTTTGCCTATGCGACCATTCCTGTTTATGGTTATTTTATGAGACAAACAGAAAAAAATTGGAATCTGAAGATTAACAGCAAGACTAATTTAACCGAATTTATCTCTAATTTTTTCGGGATTAAACCCCAAAATCTAAATCTTGAAAATATCAAAAAAATTGGTGAGTCATATAATTTCGAATCAATCGGAAAATTTGAAGAAAACAGGGAGGTGAAACAAATAAAACTGATCGAAATGTTAAAAAAACGTTTTCTTGGAGATAGCACCTTTGTAATAGTTTTCGAAAATATGAATATTGGATATAATCCCTGTAATATTATTCCATTAGATACTTTCGGTTTAGTATATCCTAATCTAAGAGTTACTGATAATTGGGGCATTTTAGAGGTTGATAGCTGCGGAGCATTAGTATCAAATTGGGTTAAAGTAACAATTACCGCTCCAACACAAACAACAGATACATTGATATCTGGGAAAGGATGGAAATTGAAACTCAATAGTTCATGGAAACTTGAAAAAGTAAACAGTCATTACAACTTGAACAGAAAATA
>JAYTVX010000307.1:0-3429 GCA_043743775.1 Bacteroidales bacterium
ACCAATAAGCAAGTCGCCATTAGAATTGACATCAAGAGATTTAACCTCATTGCTTACAAAGCCACTAGTCTTTCCAAAAAACTTAGAATTAAGTTTATCCTGAGTAAAAGAAATTTGGGCTAAACCTTTGCCATCGCCACCAACCCATAACGATTGATCGTTACCTTCGCGAACTGCCAACACCGATGTACCCGGTAATCCATCCTGATTTGAATAATGCACAAGATAAAAACCCCTAAATAGTGAAAAGCCTTTATTAATCGACCCAAACCAAAGATTACGGTTTCGATCCTTAAAGATGCTAAGAATCATACTCCCGGGCAATCCATTATTTAGGGATATATTTTGCATTTTTCCATTACTCAAGCGATACAAACCATTATCGTTTGAGCCAAGCCAAACATCACCCGAAACATCGCAGTAAACATCCCAAATGCGAGAATCTGTTAACCCTTGCTTACTTTGAATGGGAACAACGACATATGCGCCGTGCTTCTTAACAAGTTCAAACGCTCCAGCATCGTAAGTGCCGCACCAAAAATTCCCCGCTTTATCCTGATCGATACTTGTAACTAAATTGGAAGGAAGCAGAACCGAGTCCTGAATATCGTGAACGATAAACTTCCCATCGATTTGTGAAACGGTATTAATCCCACCAAACAGGGCAAGTACTGTTTGTCCATTGGATGTATGGAGGATATCAAAAACAAAATTTGCCGAAAGACCTCTATCTTTATTCAGATTCTCTATTGTTACCGAATCTTTATCAATGGTGATAATATTAACTCCATCGTCATTGGATGCAGACCAAACACGACCTTTTGAATCAGTTGCCAGTTTCATAACAGCAGAGCCTTTCAACCCATTCTTAGCTGTTATCTGTCTCCAACTTGAGCCATTGTAAATGGCAATTCCCATATCGGTTCCCACCCAAATATCTCCATTGGCAAGTTCAATAATGCTTCGAACAGTATTTCCTGGCAAACCAGAGGTTCTATCAAAAACAGTGAAATGCAATCCATCGAATCGGGCAACTCCGCTTTCGGTTCCAAGCCATAAATAACCACGGGAATCCTGAAAGATTGAATACACAGAGGATTGAGGCAATCCTTGTTCGAGGCTATAATTGGTAAAATTATATAGCTGAGCCTTAGCCGAAAAAGAAAAAACTAAACCGATAAGAATTGATGGTATTAACAGATAACGCTTCACAGATTTTACGGATTTTGTTTTTTAACGAATATAAATTGACCGCCTTCGTCGCCAGTGTTGATAATAGGACTAAACCCTGGAGTCTGGTTTGAATTATTGATTACAGCTACCTTAAGATCGTTATAAAGTTGACTAGCATCGAAGAACTTATTCTGATTATTGGTCAACGATTTAAGCAGGTAGTAGGTGAACACCGAATGCCCATCCTTGCCCCCATCCATAACCGGTTCAACGCCACCAGATGTTAACGCGGTACGCGACTGCTTTGAGTAGATTTGATTATAGTACTTGAATGAGTTTTCATAAGGAATGGTAAGCGTTTTTCCTCTGAAAATATCGCCGCTGAAGCAAGCATCAGCGATTAGGAATGTGTGTTTTGATTTGATACCACTCAGGAATGCCTGAATATCGGTATTTGAAATCAACCCCGAAACGGAGCTACTAGTTGCATCAACTGGAACCCAGAAGCCACGCTGTAAAGTTTCGTTATAATCGCCATGCCCTGAATAGAAAATTAACAGATTATCATTCTCGCGTACATTCGCCATTAACCATTCATACTCCTTAAGAATGTTGGTACGTGTAGCCTGATCATTGAATAGTGTTCGTATGGATTGAAATTCGTAATTGCTAGTTAATTTTTCGGATACCGCTTTGGCATCGTTTACGGCATTTTTCAAAGGTTTCCATTCTCCTGTATAGCTATCAATTCCAATGATTAAGGCAAAATATCGACCAATTGAAACCTCCTGAATGGCTTTTGCTGCTTTAAGTCCCTTTAACGGGTCATTACTACCGCGCATCAAGGCAAAATCCTGCACGTTTTGTACATCGCCTGTTTGCACGGGCTGATTAAGGGTAACGGTAAATGTCTTTTCGGTTTGTCCCTCCAGCTGAGCACCTTCGATTCTTAGCTTAATATCAAAGTTCTTTATCTCAATATCCTTATTGACATAGAATACCAATTCAACATCCTTTTGGGTACCAGCCTTTAGCTGCATATTGGTTTCGCTTTCCAAAAGCATAAAGTTTAAAGGTAGGGTATAAAGTAATTTTATGTTGTTGGCATCCTCTGCCGATTTGTTACTAACTGTAAACTTCAATTTCACTGTTTGTCCCGAGGTAATTGCTCCAGAAGTTGATGAAAAGCCTTCGTTTGTGATAGCAAGGGTTGGAAGTTGAACACTATTTCCTGTGGAAAGCTGCCATACTTTCAAATAATCGATTTGGGTAGATGATTTCTCAGCAACCTGGAAGCCAACTCCATTCCCGAAAAATGGCTCGAATGGCATTGAATGAACCAACTGCTGGTTTAGAAAGAAGTAATACTTCGCTCCCACCTTACGAACGGTAAGGGTGTTATAGGTGTAATTGTTGATGAGCTTTGTTGCTGTAACCGGAACAAAATCGGTAAATCCTGTGCCTATAAACTTATCGATGGTGAACTGGCCTTGTCCATTAAAAAAGAAATCGAACTGCTTAGACTCAGCAGCTGATTTACCCCACTGCAAACCATTGAACTTGTTCTGAATCCCTTTATCGAGTCGAATTTTTAGTTCTATCTCAAAATCGTTGTTTTGGTCAATTATTACCTCTTTATAATCCTCCTTCGGAACATTTTCAAAGGATTGAAAAAATAGAGTTCCATCCTGTAGATTCTGAAACCATACATTCTCCTTTATACCTAAATACCAGCTATTCTTGTTATCGGTGAACTCCTCGGTAAAAAGAGGAACTTTCTGCTCAGGAAAATAGGCATTGTAAACCTCTGGGTTAGCAGCATTTTGTCCGAAAATACGATTAACACTAAGCGTTCCGAATAAAATCGTCAAAACAATTTGGTAGTAAATGTATGATTTCATATAAGTTATAGAATTGTTAAATCAAATTAAAGACACTTTCTAGCATAGCAAATAACGCCATGATTTTTTAATTCCTATTTATCAATTCGTACAAATTAGCCGTTAAATTGATAAAAAACGACATGTAGACGAGCCTCATTTACCCAATCTGTTGGTATTTGATTGCGAATAAGATTTCAAATCATTGTGATTACAGGTTGATTGTCTTCTGTTTAACTATCGTTTTCGTAAGCGAAAAAGGAACAAAAATTGAAACCAATTTTCATTGTAAGTATTAGTAAACTTAACTATTTTAGTAGCCAAGAGACGTAAACTATTGCCAAGTTGATTTCAGTTTTTTATGGGCACGAATTTT